>NZ_JBFAAF010000034.1:0-77722 GCF_040639595.1 Micromonospora sp. NPDC023814 | reverse complement strand
CGGCGCTCAGGCACACCGGGCATCATCGGCAGCATCGGCGCGGTGCGATCGAGGGCCTGCATCTGGGACTTCTCGTCGACCGCGAGGACCATTGCCTTGTCCGGCGGATCGAGGTACAACCCGACCACGTCACGGACCTTGTCGATGAACAACGGATCGGTGGACAGCTTCCAGGTGTCCACCAGGTGAGGCTTGAGCCCAAACGCCCGCCAGATCCGCGACACGGCCGTCTGGTTGAGCCCGGTCGCCTTCGCCATCGACCGAGTCGACCAATGGCTGTCCCGATCGGACGGCTTCTCCTCAAGGGTCTTGACGATGACCGCCTCGACCTGCGCGTCGGTGATCTTCCGCGGTGCGCCAGGACGAGCCTCGTCCTGCAACCCCGCCAGCCGCTGCGTGATGAACCGCTTGCGCCACTTACCGACCGTCGGTAGCGACGCCCCGAGTCGCCGCGAGACCTCGCTGTTGGACAAGCCATCCGCACACGCCAACACGATCCGCGCCCGCAACGCCAACGCCTGCGCCGTCTTCCCACGACGAGCCCAGCCCTGCAACACGTCCCGCTCCTCAGCGGTCAACGCCAGCAACGCCAACTTCGGACCACGACCATCACCCACGCCATCAATCTAGCAATGAATCAACGACTCGGGACACTAGCCGCCGGGAATGCGGCCTGCTCGGAGTGCACCCGCCGCACGCCGAGGAGGAGGGGTCGATGCCGCGCCGGAGCCTGTCCACCGCCGTCCCACAGCGGCTCACCCCGGTCGCCGGGGCGCCCCTGTGGTGCGACGCGCGCGAGTACGGGCTGCGCGGCGACGGCGTGACGAACGACCAGCCGGCGCTGTCCGCCCTGGTGGACCGCCTCGGCGAGGGGTACGCCGCCGACGGGCGGGCCCGGGTGATCTACTGCCCGCCGGGGATCTACTCGATCCGGGACGCGGGCACGGTGTGGCGCAGTGGTGTGTCGCTGATCGGCGCGGGCCCCGGAGCGACCCGGTTCCTGCTGAGCAACGAAGGGAACCGGGCGGAGCCGACGCCGCTGGCCTTCTGGACCACCGTGCAGCACGGCGCGAACCGCGACCGGCACATCGCCGACTGCACCTTCGCCGACTTCGAGATCGACGGCTCCGGGGTGGCGATGGTCGAGTACAGCTACCTCGCCAAGGGGCTCGGCCTCCAGTACGTCGTGCGCGGCGTCTTCCGCAACCTCTACATCCACCACACCGGGGCGACCGGCCTCGGCTGCGACTTCCTCCAGGACAGCCTCATCGACGGGGTGGTCGTGGTCGGCTGCGGTCGCCTGGACAACGGCGAGGAGATGGGCGGGGCCGGCATCGGCGTCGGCATCGGCGGGTGGGGCGAGGTGGAGCGGCTCACCATCGCCAACTGCACGACCGTCGGCAACGGCACCAACGGGATCTTCCTCGAACTGCAGAAGGACTACTGGACGCCGCCGCGCGGCTACCGCATCATCGGCTGCCACAGCCAGGCCAACCGCTTCGGCATCTCCGACTGGGGCGCCGACGGCCTGATCGTCTCCGCCTGCACCCTCTCACCGGCAACCTGGAAGCCGGCTTCGACGTCTCCGCCAACGGCACGGCGGGGGTCGCGGGCCGCGGCGGGATCCTCACCGACTGCGTCATCGACCGCAACGTCCGCGACGGGGTCAGCATCGGCAACACGCCGGGCCCGTACACGATCCGTGGGAACCGGATCAGCGCCAACGGAGGGTACGGCCACCACGAGCACGACCTCGGGCACGGCTACCGGGGCGCGGCGGCGGACGTGGTCGTCGACAGCAACGAGTTCTGGGACAACGGCCTGGACGCGATCCGGATCGACCGGCCGATGACCGACGCGGTGGTGGTGAACAACCGCATCCGCAGCAACGGTCGGCGGTGCGCCCCGGCCGCGGCCGGCGGGGGCGAGTCGGTGCGCTACCACGACCGGTCGGTGACCGACCAGACGGCGCACTGGCCGCGCGACGCGGCGGTCGACTCCGCCATGGTGCGGGGCAACCGCGTCTGGGACCACCGCGACGAGCAGACCCAGACCCACGCGTTCTGGATCACGCCCGACGGCAGTTGCGGGTCCTGCCGGATCGAGGACAACGACTTCGCCGGCAACGCGGTCGGGCCGGTGCGGCTCGACACCCCGCCGGTCGGCGGTCGCTGGGACCGCAACCACCACGACGAGAGCTGACGCCCGCCGGTCGTCAGCGCGCGTCGTCGGCGGGCGCCGTCGCCTCCGCGTGCCGGTCGCGCAGCCGGGCCCGGATCTCCTCCGGGGTGTACGCCCGGCGCCGCCGTTCCGCCCGCGCGATCACCACGCCGGTCGCCGCGACGCCGGCGAGACCCGCGAGCCCGAGCACCTTCCACCACCGCATCCGTTGCCGCATCGGCCTAGGGTAGACCCCCATGAGCATCAGCCTGGACGAGGCAGTGGAGCTGACCCGCACCGGCGACGTGTGGGTGTTCCGGGGCCGCAGCGTGCCGGACCGGGCCATCCAGTTGACCACCAACAGCCC
This sequence comes from Micromonospora sp. NPDC023814, assembly GCF_040639595.1. NCBI lineage: Bacteria > Bacillati > Actinomycetota > Actinomycetes > Micromonosporales > Micromonosporaceae > Micromonospora > Micromonospora sp. NPDC023814. The sequence continues at coordinate 75,195 of NZ_JBFAAF010000034.1, read as the reverse complement.
GGTCAACCACGTCGGCATGGCGGTGGTGCTGGACGACATGCCGCCCCTGATGTGGCACGCGGAGCTGGGCAGGTCCCTGCCCGACATGTGGTCCGGCACCCACCAGCGCGGCGTGCAGTTGCACGACCTGCGGGACGCGGTCTGCGTCTGGGCCAACCGGTACGGCCAGCGCGCCTGGCTGCGCCAGCTCGACCCGCCGGCCGACGCGGAGATGGAGAACGCGGTGCTGCGCACCGTCGCCCGGCTCGACGGCACGCCGTTCCCCTCCACCGCCCAGCTCGCCTGGCGCTGGGTGCGTGGTCGGGTGCCGGCGATGCGGGTGCCGGCGCTGCCCGGGCGGGGCCGGGACCGTTCCGGGGCGTCGGTGCGCGACCGCGCGCTGGAGACGGCGTACTGCGCGGAGGTCGTCGCGGTGACCTACGAGGCGATGGGGCTGCTCCCCGCCGGGCGGCGCCCGAACTGGTACGACCCGGGCCGGTTCTGGAGCGGCGACGACCTCGGCCTGGCCGGCGACGCCCGGCTCGGCGCCGAGATCGAGGTGCGCGTCCCGCCGCGCTGAGGTTTGGCCCGGTGGCCGACAGGCAATGCTGTCCCCGTGAGAGCCTCCACCGATCTCGACACGCTGACCGACTTCTTCGACCGGTACGGCGTGGCGCTGACCACCGGCGACCTGCCCGCCATCGCCGGCTGTTACGCGCTGCCAGGGCTGGTGGTCGCCGACACGTACAGCTTCTCGTTCACCTCCCCGGCGGCGGTGGCACTGTCCTTCGTGGGCGCCGCCCCCGACTACCAGGAGCGCGAGCTGGTCGCCGCGCACGCGGCCATCGAGGACGTGCAGCCGATGTCGGCACTGCTGACGATGGTGGCCGTCGAGTGGGCGTTCCTGGACAGCCAGGGTCGAGCGGTGCCCGGCGAGCGTTACCGCTACCTGCTGCGCGCCACCGACGACGGCCCGGTCATCTGCACGGTCCTGCGCGCCGCCTGACCGCCCCGTCCGGCGGCGCGTTCCGGCCCCCACCTCCTTGCCAGCGACCGCTACGCTTTTTCGGACGACTGCTGGAGGAGGGCATGTCCGGCATGCGCCGAGCATCGAGCAAGTCCTACGGCACGGCCGTCATCGCGTCCTCGCCCTGGATCGTGGTGTCCGTCGGCGCCGGGGTGATGGTGGTGCTGTTGGTCATCGCGCTCGGCGCCTACCGGGGGCGCAGCCCCGCCTTCGACGCGCAGCCCGGCCCGCCCGAGCCGACCCTCGCCCTGCCCGACCAGTGGCCCTCGCCGAGCGGGCCGGCCACGGCCGCGTCGCCGTCGCGGCGGGCGTCGCCCGCGCCGTCCGGCCGCGTCACCAGCCGGTCCACTCCGGACCGGCCCACGCCGGCGCGTTCCAGCCGTACGCCGTCCCCGACCCCTGGCGGAGACGAGGACGCGGTGCTGCTGCTGCCGCCGACCGCGTCGCCGGTGAGCGGGCGGTACCGGGTGGTGGACGAGTCCCACGGCGGGTTCGTCGGCGAGGTGCTGGTCAGCAACGCCTCCCGGGACGGCCGGGCGTGGACGGTCCGGCTCGCCTTCCCGGGCGGTCGGCTGGGCAGCGCGTGGATCGAGGGCGCGCCACAGGGGACGGCCACCCGGACCGACGACGGCTTCACCTACCGCAGCGGCCAGGACCTGGCCGGGGGAGCGTCGGTGGCGCTGCGGTTCTACGTCCAGCGCGCGGACAGCCGCCCGGCAAGCTGCACCGTCGACCGCGTCGCCTGCCACGGGCTGTAGCGCACCGGTTTCGCAGGGCCCGGCGCGAACGCGCCGGGCCCTGCTTTTGCAAGCGCACTGCTTTGTTGCGACTCTGTTTGCAAGGTATTGCAGAATGTTTCGGCAAGGGCTAGCGTGCGGGCCAATCAGCGACCAGAGGAAGGCCGTCGATGAAACCCCCGCCGATACCGCGCAAGGCCCTGCTCGTCCTCGTCTCCCTGCTCACCCTCACCCTCGTGGGCACCCCGGTCGCCGTACACCAGCTCGGCGCCGATGCCACCGACGGCACGGACGGCACCGGCCCGCTCGCCGCGGCCGGGGCCACCCAGTGGCGTGCCGAGCCCCCGGCGGAGGCGCTGCTGGCGGCCGGCAGCAACCAGGCCCGTGCCGAGCAGTTCTACTTCGTCCTGCCGGACCGGTTCGCCAACGGCGACCCGCGCAACGACGCCGGCGGCCCCACCGGGGAACGGCTCTCCACGGGGCTGGACCCGAAGGACAAGGGCTTCTACCACGGCGGCGACCTCAGGGGCGTCACGGACCGGCTCGACTACATCCAGGGGCTGGGCACGACGGCCATCTGGCTCGCCCCGATCTTCAAGAACCGTCCCGTGCAGGGCACCGGGTCCGACGTCTCGGCCGGCTACCACGGCTACTGGATCACCGACTTCACCCAGGTCGACCCGCACTTCGGCACCAGGGACGACCTGAAGCGGCTGGTGAGGCTCGCCCACCAGCGGGGGATCAAGGTCTACCTCGACGTCATCGTCAACCACACCGCCGACGTCATCAAGTACGCCGAGGACAAGTACACCTACGTGGACAAGGCGACCTCCCCCTACACCGACGCACAGGGGCGGGCCTTCGAGGACCGCAACTACGCCGACGGCAGCCGGGACTTCCCGAAGGTCGACACCACGTCGTTCCCGTACACCCCGACGTTCGACACCCCGGCCGACGCGAAGGTCAAGGTCCCGGCGTGGCTGAACGACCCGACGATGTACCACAACCGGGGTGACTCCACCTTCGCCGGGGAGAACAGCGAGTACGGCGACTTCTTCGGGCTCGACGACCTGTGGACCGAGCGCCCCGAGGTGGTGCGCGGGCTCACGAAGGTCTACTCCGAGTGGGTGGAGTCCACCGGTGTCGACGGCTTCCGGCTGGACACCGTGAAGCACGCCAACCTCGACTTCTGGCCGCAGTTCAGCCAGGGTATCGAGCGCGCCGCGGACCGCGCGGGCAAGAGGGACTTCTTCATGTTCGGCGAGGTCTACAGCGCCGACCCGGAGGTCACCTCGACGTACGTGCGGCGCGGTGGCCTGCCGGCCACCCTCGACTTCGCCTTCCAGGAAGCGGCGCGCGGCTACACCGCCGGCGACGGCTCCGCCAGGGCCCTCGCCGACGTGTACGCCCGCGACGACCTCTACCGCTCCCGGGACACCGACGCGCGGCGGCTGACCACCTTCCTCGGCAACCACGACATGGGCCGGATCGGCTCGTTCATCGCCGGTGGCGGCACCGACCCGGCCAGCCACCTGCGCCGCGACCGGCTCGCCCACGAGCTGATGTTCCTCACCCGGGGCCAGCCGGTGGTCTACTCCGGCGACGAGCAGGGCTTCACCGGCCCGGGCGGCGACAAGGACGCCCGGCAGGACATGTTCGCCTCCCGCACGCCCGACTACCTCGACGACGACCTGCTCGGCACCGACCGGACGCACGCGGTCGACCAGTTCGACCCGACGCACCCGCTCTACCGGGCCATCGCCGAGCTGGGCGCGCTGCGCCAGGCGCACCCGGCCCTGCGCGACGGCGTCCAGGTCACCCGGTACGCCGCCGACGGCCCCGGCGTCTTCGCGTTCTCCCGGATCGACCCGAAGCAGCGCACCGAGTACGTCGTCGCGGTGAACAACGCCGCGACCGCGCAGACTGTCACCGTGGACACCTGGTCGGCCGGCGCCACCTTCGCCGGCGTCTACGGCGGCTCGGCCGCCCCGGCCGCCGCCGACGACGGCAGGCTCACCCTGACCGTGCCGCCGCTGTCGGCGGTGGTGCACCGGGCCGGCACCCCGATCGCGCTGCCCGACGCCGCGCCGAAGATCACGATCACCGCTCCGGCGCCCGGCGAGCCCGTCGCCACGAAGGCCGCCGTCACCGCCCAGGTCACCGGCGACCCGCTGGCCGCCGTCACCGTCGCCGCCCGGGTCGCCGGCGGGAAGTGGACCCTGCTCGGCAGCGCCGACCGGGCCCCGTACACCGTCCACCACGACCTGACCGGGCTGGCCGGCGGTACGACCGTCGAGTACAAGGCCGTCGTGCGCGACGGCAGGGGCCGGACCGCCACGGCCCGGTCCACGGCCACCGTCGGCACCCCGGCCCAGTCCGCCTCCCGGGACTGGGCGGTGGTGCACTACCAGCGCCCGGCCGGCGGCTACGACGACTGGGGGCTCTACGCCTGGGGCGACATCGACCCCGCGTACGCCACCGAGTGGCCCAAGGGACAGCCGTTCGCCGGCGAGGATTCCTACGGCCGGTTCGCCTGGGTGAAGCTCAAGCCGGGCGCCAAGTCGGTCGGCTTCCTGGTGGTCGACAGGAACGGGAACAAGGACGTCGGCCAGGACCGCACCATGGACGTGACGCAGACCGGCGAGATCTGGGTCAAGCAGGGCGACCCGGCGATCTATCCGACCCGGCAGGCCGCCACCGGCGAGCCCGATCCGCCGGTCGAGGAGGGCACCGCCGTCATCCACTACCGCCGCGCCGACGGCAACTACGACGGCTGGGGCCTGCACCTCTGGGACGGCGCCGCCAACCCGACCGACTGGGCCAAGCCGATGGCACCCACCAGCGTCGACGCCTTCGGCGCGGTGTTCCGGGTGCCCCTCGCAGCCGGAGCCACCGGGCTGAGCTACATCATCCACTCCGGGGACGAGAAGGACCTGCCGGAGGACCAGCGGCTCGACTTCGCCACCGCCGGCCGCGAGGTGTGGCTGCTCGCCTCCACACCCGGGCGGCTGCTGCCGTCCACCGCGTCCGGCACCGCCCGGGACGTCGACATCACCAGGCAGAAGGCGCACTGGATCGACCGCTCGACCGTCGCCTGGCAGACCGGGCCCACCGACGGCAGGACATACGCCCTGGTCGCCGCCCCAGCCGGCGGGGTCGCCGTCGCCGACGGCGAGCTGACCGGCACGTACACCACGCTGCCGTTGACGGCGCAGCGCAACGGCCTCACCGATGCCCAGCGCGCGGCCTTCCCGCATCTGTGGGCGTACCGGACCTTCGCCCTGGACCGGCGGGACCTGGCCAAGGTTCCCGCGGCCCTGCGCGGGCAGCTCCTGGTGACCGAGCGGGACGCGGAGGGCAACCTGCTCGCCGCGACCGGCGTGCAGATCCCCGGGGTGCTCGACGACGTCTACGCCCGGGCCACCGACGCGAAGCTCGGGCCGACCTTCTCCGGCAGGGTGCCGACGCTCGCGGTCTGGGCGCCGACGGCGCGGCAGGTGTCGCTCCAGCTCTTCGACTCGCCGACCGGGCAGCCGAAGGCGGTGGCGATGCGCCGCGACGACCGCACCGGCGTCTGGTCGGTGCGCGGCGCCCGCGACTGGCACGGCAAGTACTACCGCTACCAGGTGCAGGCCTGGCAGCCCGCGACGCAGCAGATGGTCACCGCCGCGGTGACCGACCCGTACTCGCTGGCGCTGGCGCCGAACTCCACGCACAGCCAGATCGTGGACCTGGCCGACCCGGCGCTCGCGCCGGCCGGCTGGGCGACGCTGCACAAGCCGGCGGCCGTGCCGTCGACGAAGGTGCAGATCTCCGAGCTGTCCGTGCGGGACTTCTCCGTCGCCGACACCACCGTGCCGGCCGAACGACGGGGCACCTACCTCGCCTTCACCGACCCCCGGACCGCCGGCATGACGCACCTCAAGGCGCTCGGCGACGCCGGGGTGACGCACCTGCACCTGCTGCCCGCGTTCGACTTCGCGACCATCCCCGAGCGCCGCGCCGACCAGCGGCAGCCCGGCTGCGACCTGGCCGCGCTGCCGCCGGACTCCGAGGAGCAGCAGCAGTGCGTCGCGGCGGTGGCGGACACCGACGGCTACAACTGGGGGTACGACCCGCTGCACTACACCGTGCCGGAGGGCGGCTACGCCGTGGACCCGGCGGGGGCGAAGCGCACCACGGAGTTCCGGCAGATGGTGGCCGGGGTCAACGGCGCCGGGCTGCGCGTGGTGATGGACGTCGTCTACAACCACACGTCGGCGGCGGGCGCCGACCCGAAGTCGGTGCTCGACCAGGTCGTGCCCGGCTACTACCACCGGCTGCTGGAGGACGGCAGCGTCGCCAACTCGACCTGCTGCGCCAACACCGCCCCGGAGCACGCCATGATGGGCAAGCTCGTGGTGGACTCGCTGGTCACCTGGGCCAGGGCGTACAAGGTGGACGGCTTCCGGTTCGACCTGATGGGCCACCACCCGAAGGCGAACATCCTGGCCGTGCGGAAGGCGCTCGACGAGCTGACCGTGGCCCGCGACGGCGTGGACGGGAAGAAGATCCTGCTCTACGGCGAGGGCTGGAACTTCGGCGAGGTCGCCGGCGACGCCCGGTTCGTGCAGGCCACCCAGGCCAACATGGCCGGCACCGGGATCGGCACCTTCAACGACCGGCTCCGCGACGCGGTGCGCGGCGGCGGGCCGTTCGACGCCAACCCGCGGGTGCAGGGCTTCGCCTCCGGCCTGTTCACCGACCCCAACGGTGATCCGGTGAACGGGTCCGCGGCCGAGCAGCGGGCCCGCCTGCTGCACCAGCACGACCTGATCAAGGTGGGGCTCACCGGCAACCTGCGCGGCTACCGGTTCACCGACTCCGCCGGCCGGCAGGTCACCGGCGGCCAGGTCGACTACAACGGCTCGCCCGCCGGCTACACCGCCGCGCCCGGGGAGGCGGTCACCTACGTCGACGCGCACGACAACGAGATCCTGTACGACGCGCTGGCGTACAAGCTGCCGCAGGACACCCCGGCGGCGGACCGGGCCCGGATGCAGGTGCTGGCGCTGAGCACCGTGGTGATGGGGCAGGGTCCCGGGTTCGTCACCACCGGCACCGAGCGGCTGCGCTCGAAGTCGCTGGACCGCAACTCGTACAACTCGGGTGACTGGTTCAACCAGATCCGCTGGGACTGCGCCCAGGGCAACGGGTTCGGCGCCGGGCTGCCGCCCGCGCAGGACAACCGGGACAAGTGGCCGTACGCCAAGCCGCTGCTGGCCGATCCGGCCCTGGTGCCGGACTGCGCGGCGATCACCATGACCGACGCCCGGTACGCCGAGCTGCTGAGGATCCGGGCCTCCTCGCCGGTCTTCGGGCTGGCCACGGCGGAGCAGGTGCAGAAGCGGGTCGCCTTCCCGCTCTCCGGCGCGGCCGAGACGCCCGGCGTGCTCACCATGACGCTCGACGGCCGCGGCCTCGACGGGCGCTGGAAGTCGGTGACGGTGGTCTTCAACGCCACCGCGGAGGCGGCGACGCAGCAGCTGACCGGGCTGCGTGGGGCGGACGTGGCGCTGCACCCGGTGCTGCGGACCTCGGCGGACGAGGCGCTGCGCACGGCCTCGTTCGACCGGGCGAGCGGCACGTTCACGGTGCCGGCCCGCAGTGTGGCGGTGTTCGTGCAGAGCTGACGCGCGACGCGAACCGGCCCCCTCCCGCGAGTGCGGGAGGGGGCCGGTTCGGTGTTCGTCCGGTCCGTGCGGCCGGTGCCGGTGGCGCCGGCCGCACGTCAACCGAAGGTGATCAGCCGAAGCAGTTCTCCACCGGAGTGGGGCTGCCCTCGCAGTTGGTCGGCTTGTTGCCCCTGATCGCCGACTTGTCGTCCACGTCGACGTCGCCCTGGTAGTTGAAGATGCCGCCCGGCTTCAAGGTGGAGAAGTTGTCCGCCACCTTCGTGTCGTGCAGGTTGACCTCGCCGCGGACGTTGAAGATGCCGCCGGCGATGCCGATCGGGCCGACGGCCCGGTTCCGGACGATCGCACTGTCGCGGAACGTGACCTGGCTGAACAGGTTGAACACGCCGCCACCGAAGAACCCGGCGACGTTCTCCGCGATCTCGCTCTTCTCGACCGTGGCGTTGGTGCCGAAGCCGAGCGCGAGGCCGCCGCCCACGCCGACGGTGGTGTTCTTGGCGACCAGGACGTGCTTCAGGTCGAGCTGGCTCTCGGCCGTCGCGATGCCGCCACCCGCGACCCCCGCGAAGTTGTCGGTGATCCTGGAGTCGTTGACGGTGGTGTCGCCCTCGATGTCGAGCAGGCCGCCGCCGAAGCCGAGCGTCTCGTTGCGGCTGATCTCGCTCTTGTCGACCCAGACGGTGCCGCCGTCGATGTCGTCGTGCCGGTGCAACTCCGGGGCGCCGTTGGCGATGCCGCCGCCGCCGATGATGGCCTGGTTGTGCGTCACCTTGGACTCTTCGACCTTGAGCAGGCCGGCGTTGAAGATGCCGCCGCCGAAGAGGAAGGCGGTGTTGTCCTCGACGGTCGTGTGGCGCAGGTTGGCCTTGCCGTAGTTGGCGATGCCGCCACCGTTGCCACCCGACTGGTTGCCCACGACGTGGGTCTTCTCAAGGTCGGCCTTGCCGCCTGGCTGCACCAGGATGCCGGCCCCGTCGTGCGTCTGCTTCTTCTTCTGCTTCTCCTCGGCGGCGGCCTCGGCGCCGGGCGCGGCGTTGGCGTTCGCCGCCGCCGCGCCCTTGGGTGCGGCCTGGAGCAGCTCCAGGTACGGCTTGCCGGCCTGGGCCGCGGCGGCCGCCTCGACCGAGTTGGCGTACCGCGACCACACCGCCTCCGGCGTCATCCGCGGCTCCTTCTTGCGCTCGACGGTCTGGCCGTTCTTGATGGTCAGGCCCTTGAGCGTCAGGTCGCCGCCGCTGCCGACGTTGAAGATCCGGAACTGCTCGGCGGTGGCGTCCCGTTCGATCTTGGTGTTGTGACCCTTGAGCGTGATCTTCTCCTTGATCACGGGCAGGCCGTTGCCGTGATTGTCCGAGCGGGTCAGCTTGTAGGTGCAGTCCTTGGCGAGCTTGAACTCGCCGCCGTGGTTGTTGTTGGCGAAGATGATCGCCTGGATCAGCCTGTCGGAGTCGCAGGGCACCTCCCTCCCGCGGTCCTTGTGGTCCCGGTCCTTGTCGTGCCGGTCCCGGTCCTCCTTGCCCTCGCGACCCTGGTCGCCCTCGCGGCCCTGGTCGCCGTCCTTGGTGACCTGGGCGGTGGACCAGTTCAGGGCGTCCGCGCCGACGGCGCCGGCGCCGGTGGCCACACCCACGGCGGCAATGCTGACCACGCCGGTCAACCCGGCCACACCGCTGGCGAGCCAGAGCTTGCGGCGACGCTTCTGCGCCGCCGGCTGCTCGGAGTCGTTGTTCGTTAGGTAGTTGGACATCGGAGCTCTCTGCCCTCTCCTAGTACCAGACAGGGTCGCGGCGCCACAGGCGAGCGTCCCCTGCTACAAATCGGTTGTAGCTCCCGAACCAGACAGTATGAGAATCTTCCTCACCTCGAAGGCATATCCGAAAGAACCCCACATTCGGTACGGGTCCCTCGTGCCCGGTCTGGATGGCCTGGGCGGGCCGATCGGTCGCACTGGTGCCGGTAGGTGAGGCGCTCGGCTACGGTACGTAGTCGGCGCAGACCGTCCAGATCGGCGCGGGAACGGTCAAGAGGCCCAGGCGGATGGCGAGGGCCCCTCCGGGCCGCCGGGGCGGCGCGGAGGAGCCCTCGCTATGTGGTGGTGCTGTCCGGTGTTCAGCCGAAGCAGCGGTCCGGGATGACCGGGCTGCCCTGGCAGTTCGTCGGCCGGTTGTCGGTGACGGCCGACTTCCGGTCGATGAAGACGCGGTTGTTGTTGGTCCAGACGCCGCCCGGCGGCTCGGTGGCGACGTTGTGCGCCACCTTCGTCCCGACCAGTCTCGTCGTGCCGAAGTCGTTCACGATGCCGCCGCCCACCGCGCCCGGGCTGACCGCCTGGTTCGCCACGACCTCGGTGTCCCGCAGGGTGGTGGTGCCGAAGTCGTCGGTGTAGACGCCACCGCCACCAAACCCCTCGGCGACGTTCTCCTTGATCGCGCTGTACTCGATCACGGCGTGGGAGTCCCTGCCGACCCCGACGCCACCGCCTTCGCCCTCGGTGTGGTTCTTTGCCACCACGACGTGTTCCAGGCTCAGCCGGCTGTCGTGGAGGGCGATCACGCCACCGACGTCCGTACGGCCGACGTTGTCGGTGATGTGGCTCTGCGTGATCGTGGTCTCGCCGTCGTTGTCGAAGACGCCCCCGCCGAGGCCGGCGGTCCGGTTGTGGCTGATCGTGCTCTTCCACACCCAGACGGTGCCGCCGCCGGCCGTGTCGCCGCTCGCACTCGTGCCGTTGGCGATGCCACCGCCGCCCAGCCCGGCGCTGTCGTACGTCACCTTCGACTCCTCGACCCGCAGCACCCCGACGTTGAAGATGCCGCCGCCGAAGCCGTCGGCGCTGTTGTTCTCCACCGAGGTGTGGCGGACGTTCGTGGTGCCGAGGTTGGCGATCCCCCCGCCGTTCCCGCCCGCCTGGTTCTGCACGAACGTGCTGTGCTCGATGTCGGCATGGCCGCCTCGCTGGACGAGGAGGCCCGCTCCGTCGGCGCTGACCACACCGGGCGCGGCCGTCGCCGTGCCGTCGGGCTGCGCCTCCGCCGTGGCCGGCTCGGCGAGAGTGGCCGGCTTCCCCGGTGCGGCTGCCGACGGCGTGGGTGCCGCCATGGCCGGTCGGGCCGGGGTCGCGGCGGCGGTGGTCGAGCCCGACAGCCCGAACGTCGCCCCGGGCGGTGGCGCCGGCGAAGAGACCATCTTGCGGGCGACGGTCTGCCCGCCCTTGATGGTCACGTTCTTCAGCGTCAGGTGACCGCTGCTGCCGACGTTCAGGATCCGGAAGCGCTCGGTGGCGGCGGCCCGGACGATCTTGGTGTCGTCGCCCTTGAGGACGATCGGCTCCTTGATCACCGGCAGGCCGTTGCCGTGCTCGCTGCGGGTCAGCTCGTAGGTGCAGTGCTTGGCGAGCTTCAGCGTCGCGCCGTGGTTCTTGTTCGCGTCCGTGATCGCCTGGATGAGCCTGTCGGTGTCGCAGGGCACCTCCTTCTCCCGGTCGTCGTGCTTCCGGTTGCCCTGTTTCCGGTCGCCCTGGCCGCTCCAGTCGCCACCGGACCAGTCGTCCTCGCCCTGGCCGGTCTTCTCGCCGCCGGCCTTGTCGGCCTTGCCGGCGTCGCTGACGTTCTGCCTGGGTGCCGTCGACCGCGCGTCGGAGAGCCGGTCGGCGTCGCCGGACTTGTCGTCACTGGAGGCCAGGCCACCCAGCGCCGCCAGGCCGACGACGCCGGTGAGCCCGGCCACGCCGGCGGCAACCCAGAGTTTGCGCCGCTCCCGCGTCGGTGTGCCCGCGGGCGGGCCACCGTCAGGTGTCGTTACGTCATCGGACATCAGAGCCTTCCGCCCTTTCCTGCTACCAAGGGGGCCGCACCGCCCGAAGCGGAGCGACCAGCTACAAATGGGTTGCAGCCTCTGATGACCACCGTATGAGAAGGATCCTCGCGACAAGGACGTATCTGAAAAAAGCCCACATTCGCCTCGGATCCGGCAGGGAACGGGGGCAACCGGGTGGCCGGGTGAATTGGGCTCTGACCAGGGCGAAGAACGACGGGCCCCGCCCACCGGAACAGCGACGCCGAAACGTCGCGTGCCGGCGGGCGGGGCCCGTCGTGTGGTCGTACCCTCGGATCAGCCCGGCAGGCGCGGCCCCGCCTCGCGCTGCTCGGCCAGCCAGGTCTCCACCTCGTCGGCCCGGCGCGGCAGCCCGGCGGAGAGGTTGACCGCGCCGGTGGCGGTGACCAGGATGTCGTCCTCGATCCGCACGCCGATGCCGCGCAGCTCCTCGGGGACCAGCTCGTCCTCCGGCTGGAAGTAGAGCCCCGGCTCGACGGTGAGCACGTAGCCCTCGCCCAGGACGCCGTCCCGGTACTTCTCCTTGCGGGCGTCGGAGCAGTCGTGCACGTCGATGCCGAGCATGTGGCCGAAACCGTGCAGCGTCCAGCGCCGGTAGATCGTCGACTTCTCGTCCATCGCCTCGTCCACGCTCACCGGGAGCAGGCCCAGGTCGGCCAGGCCCTCGGTGAGGGCCCGCATGCAGGTCAGGTGCACGTCGCGGAACCTGACCCCCGGCCTGATCACGTCGATGCCGGCCTGCTGCGCGGTGTGCACCACGTCGTAGACCTGGCGCTGCAACGGGGTGAACCGGCCGTTGACCGGCAGCACCCGCGTCACGTCGGCGGTGTAGAGGTTGCGGTTCTCCACGCCCATGTCCATCAGCAGCAGCTCACCCGGGCGGGTGGCGCCGTTGTTGTGCACCCAGTGCAGGATCGTCGCGTGCTCGCCCGCGCCGACGATCGAGCCGTAGCCGACGTCGTTGCCGTCGTGCCGGGCGCGCAGGGCGAAGACCCCCTCCAGCAGACGCTCGGAGACACCCCGGTCCGCCGGCAGCACCCGGGCCACGTCCTCGAAGCCCCGCACCGTGGCGTCGATCGCGTCCTGGAGCTGGGCGATCTCCCACTCGTCCTTGACCAGCTTGTGCTCCGCGATCGTGACCGCCAGCTCCCAGTCGCGCGCCGGCTGGCCCTCCGCGCGGGGGCCGTCGTACGGGCGTACGGCCGCGTCCACCCGCGCGTCGAAGCCGCGCAGCACGCGGGTACGCCCCGGCGCCAGGTCGGCCAGCGCCGCGTCCAGCTCGGTCAGGTCGGCGGTCGGCAGACCCAGCTCGGTCGACTTCTCCGTCAGCGTGTGCCGCCGGCCGACCCACAGCTCGCCGTGCCGGCTGCGGAAGAACTCGTCGTTCTGCCGGGACGACCGGGGACGCATGTACAGCGTGGCGTCGTGGCCGGACCCGTTCGGCCGCAGCACGAGCACGCTGTCCGGATCGTGGTCGCCCGTCAGGTAGGCGAAGTCGCTGCCCGGCCGGAACGGGTAGGTGGTGTCGTTGGCGCGTACCTTCTCGCCACCGGTCGGGATCACCAGGGTCTCGCCCGGGAAGGCCGCCGAGAGCGCGGCACGGCGCTTGGCGTAGTTCGGCACCTCCGGCCGCGGGCCGACCGGCAGCGTGGTGTCGTGCCAGCCCCGCCGCATGAACTCCAGGAACGCCTCCGGGAACTCCGGGTCGTGCGACTCGGTGCCGTCCGCCGGCTTGTTGTCGGTGCGTTCCTCGGTCATGCTCCGCTCCCTCCGCGTCGTTGCTGGTCCTGACGGTACCCCGCGCCGTATCGGCCCGGCCGTCCCGGTAGGCCCCACCCCCGCGGGCGGCCGGGCCGTCCTGGTGGACCCCCCCCGTGGGCGGCCGGGCCTGCGTGTCGGCCCGCCCGCCCGCCGGGTGCCCGCCTTGAGCGCGGGAGAGCCTGCGGTGCCGCGACGCCCGCCCGGGACGCGTGGAAAGATGACCACCATGTGCGGACTCCTGGCCTTCTTCAGCGCGCGCGGCGACGCCGCCGCCCACCGCGACAACATCGCCGGGGCGTTGGAATGCCTGCACCACCGCGGACCGGACGAGACCGGTGTCGAGGTGGTCGGCGACGCCTCCGGCCGGTACGCGGACGGGGTGTTCGCGCACAAGCGGCTGGCGATCATCGACGTGGCCTCCAGCCACGAGCCGCTGCCCTACGCGGGCGGGCGCTACCTGCTCACGTTCAACGGCGAGATCTACAACTACATCGAGCTGCGCGAGGAGCTGATCCGGAACTTCGGCGCCCAGTTCGCCACCGCCGGTGACGGCGAGGTGATCGTCGCCGGTTACCACTACTGGGGCGAGCAGGTGCTCACCCGGCTGCGGGGCATGTTCGCCTTCGTCATCTGGGACCGGCAGGAGCGGCGCGCGTTCGGCGGCCGGGACTACTTCGGCATCAAGCCGATGCACTACCTGGAGACCGCCGACGGCCTCTACCTCGCCTCGGAGAAGAAGGCGCTGCTGCCCTTCGCGCACTCCAGCTACCAGGGCGACGCCGGCATCGACACCGCGAACCTCAGCCACTACCTGACGCTGCAGTACGTGCCCGAGCCCGGCACCCTGCACAAGGGGATCAACCGGATCGGCTCGGGCGAGTACCTCACCTGGACCCCGGGCGGGCGGATCGACGTGCGGCGGTGGTACAGGCCGGTGTTCCGGCCCACCCCGGTCGCCGACGAGCAGCGGCTCTACCACGAGATCCGGGAGACGCTGCGGGAGAGCGTCCGGATGCACATGCGCTCCGACGTGCCGGTCGGCTCGTTCCTCTCCAGCGGCATCGACTCGACCGCCGTGGTGGCCCTGGCCCGCGAGTTCAACCCGAACATTCTCACCTTCACCGTCGGCTACGACGTCCCGGGCTACTCGGAGATCGACGTCGCCCAGGACTCGGCCCGGCACCTCGACGTGACCACCATCCCGACGAAGATCGGGCCGCAGGACATGATCGATGCGCTGCCGAAGATCGTCTGGCACCTGGACGACCCGGTGGCCGACCCGGCGCTGGTGCCCCTCTACTTCGTGGCCAAGAAGGCCGCCGAGCACGTCACCGTGGTGCTCTCCGGCGAGGGCGCCGACGAGTTCTTCGGCGGGTACACCATCTACCGCGAGCCGCTGTCGCTGAGTTCGGTCAACGGGCTGCCCGGCGGGGTGCAGAAGGGGCTGCGGGCCGTCTCCAAGGCGATCCCGCAGGGCGTCAAGGGCAAGAGCTTCCTGGAGCGCGGCACCACCCCGATCGAGGAGCGCTACTACGGCAACGCCCGGATGTTCACCGAGGAGGAGAAGCAGCACCTGCTGCGCCGCTACGACCCCTCCGTCCGCTACACCGACGTCACCGCGCCGATCTACGCGGAGTGCACCGAGCTCGACGACGTGACCAAGATGCAGTACGTCGACCTCTACACCTGGCTGCGCGGCGACATCCTCGTCAAGGCCGACCGGATCTCGATGGCCCACTCGCTGGAGGTGCGGGTGCCGTTCCTGGACCGTGAGGTCTTCGACGTGGCGTCGCGGATCCCGGTCGACCTCAAGCTGCCGCCGCGCTCCGACGCCACCAAGTACGCCATGCGCCAGGCCCTCCAGGGCGTGGTGCCGCCGGCCATCGTCAACCGCAAGAAGCTCGGCTTCCCGACCCCCACCCGGGTCTGGCTGCGCGGCGAGATGTACGAGTGGGCCCGCTGGGTGCTGTCCAACTCCGGCGCGGGCGAGCTGATCGACCTGTCGTACGCGATGCGGCTGCTCGAGGAGCACAAGCGGGAGGAGGCCGACCACTCCCGCAAGGTGTGGACGGTGCTGATCTTCTGCATCTGGCACGCGATCTTCGTCGCCAAGACCCTCGACCCGGGCATCCAGCGCAACCAGTCCGCCCTGCTCACCAAGCCCGTGGTCGGCTCCATGGTCCGCTGACCCCAGGCGCCTCGGGCGGCCCCGGTCCGCGCCGCAGTCCGCTCCCACCCGTGTGGATCAAGAGGTTTTGCGCCGCCGCAAACGATCCCGGACGGCGCAAACCTCCTGATCACTCCGGGTGGAGCTGACCATCCGGTAGATCGCCTTGCAGGCGCTACTGTGCCAGCGTCTCTGATCAGCTTTGCGATCCTAAGTCGGATTGGTTTCCGGGATCGTCTCCCACCGCGGTGGGGATGCATGGGCGTGGAGGTGGAATCCCGCGCCCAGAGCAGCCCCTCGTGGCCGGTGGCCGGTGATGGGTGTGCTGATCGCGTTCACGCCCTGGTGCCGGTGCGCTGCCCGGGGCAGTCGGGTCCGGCCCGCTGGTGCGTGTCCCTCCGGACGCTTGCCCGCCGGGCCGTGAGGTTCGGCGGGGGAGGGCGCCCTGCGTCGCCTGGGCGCGGGGCGTGAGGTGTGGGGCCGGGCAGGGCTGGTTCTCGACCGGTCCGTGCGGCTGGCCTTGGTGGTCGGGGTGATGACGGCTTTGGCTTCGAGTGTGTCCACGATCGAGCGGATCATCATGGCACCGTTGGTGCGGTCGATGACGGTCCTGGCCTGATGGGCCAGGCCGCGGGCTGCGATGCGGCGCCAGGCGCCGTGGTCGCGGTCTCCCTGCCAGCCGCAGCTGTCTCTGTTGGGGCAGATGGCCCACTTCCAGCCTGCGGTGGTGGGCCGGTCGGGGGCTTTGCGGTGCCGCAGCGGTGTCAGGCACTGCGGGCAGTGCTTTGAGGTGTTCCGGGCTGGGACGGTGACCACGGCGATACCGGTTTCGGCGGCGAGGTGCCGCATGCGGTCGGTGATCTGCCCGCGTATCTGCTGGGACAGGCGCGTGTTGTGAATGCGGCCCATGCCCTTGGCTTCCATCGACCGCAGGTCTTCGATATAGATGGCGGTCGCCCCGGCAGCAATCGCTTGGTCGACGGCCCAGCGGGCGGCAGCCCGCGCGAGCGCGTTGTTGAGGTGCGACCTGCGGCGGGACACGTGCCGGATCTCGCCGCGCAGCGCCTCGTGTTTAGCGGTCAGGTGCTTGTCGGGGCGGCCGTCGATCAGCCGCACGTACTGCTCGTCCTTGGCGTGCAGCCGCTCTGACAGGTGCCGGAGGCGGTGCTGCTTGGCGAGGACGCCAGCGGCGCGGAACTGGGCACCGGCCCCGAGAGACGTGATCTGGCCGTTGTCGTGGAGTCGTGCGGCCCCCGCGCTGAGGAGGGTGTTGAGGCCCCAGTCCACGCCGAGCGCCACCGTGTGCCCAGCACGCCGGGCCTTCGGCACGGCGTGCGTGTACGCGACATCGGCTCGCACCTGTCGGTCGCTCACGCGGAGGGTGGGCAGGTGCAGAACCGCGCCTGCAGGGACCGTGGGCGGCAGCGTGATCGGGCACTCGACCCACGTCCAGTCCCGGTACGCCTGCGGATCTGGACGGGTGGGCAGTTGCAGGCGCAGCAGCGCCCTCGCCGGGTCGGTCTCAGAACGCTCGATCGTGGACTGCTGCCCGTCACACGCGGCGAGCAGCAGCATTCGCGGGATCTTCGGGGTGCCTTCGAGCTCGAACACGTCCACGGGCAGGCGGCCGTTGGCCTTGAAGAACTTGGCGGCCTGCCGGGTTCGGCCCTTGATGATGCTGGATGGCAGATGCTCCCCGCCAGGGATCGAGGCTCGAACGTGATCCCACTCAGCGGGGGTGCGCTTACGCGGATCGGCCGGCCACGTCGCCAGCACCCCGGCGGTCAGATCAGCACGCCACTTCGCCGAGCGCAGAGCACGCCCAGCTTGCTCCTGGGCCATGCGCACGATCCGGTCATTGACCTTCACGCCCTCGGACGTGGTGGCGGTCCAGCCCAGGCGCCGCAGCGCCATCCACGCGTTCGACGGCAGTTTCCGGCCGCCCGCGTCCACCCCGGAAGCCAACACATCCACATCTGCGGTGTTCCAGTGCTCGCCAATCAGGGCGCAGACCATGCCCGCCACCAGGTCGGTACACCAGCCGACACGTTCGGCAAGCACGGCCTGAGACAGAACCTCGCCGGTTTTCTCGTCCACGCCTACGCGCACAAGGGCGCGGGCGCATGCGGTGCGGGGGGTCTCGTCTTCGGCGAGCGGCAGCTTCCGGCTCACTGGCCACCGGCCTGGCACTGCCCGGACCCGGCCAGCAGGCGGCGCCGCTTCTCGGCCGACCGCATCCCGTGCAGGTGTCCGGCGAATGTGGTAGCGAGGGAAACGAAGACCTTGACGATTTCACCGGTGGAGGTGGCCCGCAACTCGTACTCCTGGGCCTCCAACCAGGATTCCTGCCCACTGGAGCCGGGGACGCGCACGTACAGGCCCTCCAAGCGAAAACGCTCACCGCCGGTGGAAACCGTCATAGCCTCGACATCAATCGAGGAGAACCGGCGCCCACGGGCCGCTCCAAGTCGCCGGAATCTCCCCGAGTCAGCCCAGAACCAGGCGTCACAGCATGAACACCGAGACGCTTCGCGGCCTTCGAGAGCCGAAGAAGCTCCGCACGATCAATCTACGATCACTCAGGATTTCTAATCAAGTTAAACAGCCTGGTGCGACATGAACGGTCGGCGAGCGGTGCGGACGGAGGCCGGAGATGGGATACGCGGTGGTGCTCGGCGAGGCACTGGTCGACCTGCTCGACACCGAGTGCGACGGGGAGCCGGTCTACCGGCAGGCCATCGGCGGTGGGCCGCTCAACGTGGCGGTCGCCGTCGCCCGGCTCGGCGGCGCGGTGCAGTTCGTCGGGTCGCTCGGCGACGACGTCCTGGCCGGGCGGATCCGCGACTTCCTGAGCGGCGTCGGCGTCGGGCTGGCCGGCGCGGTCACGGTCCCCGCCCCGACCGCCCTGGCGGTGGCCACCTTCGCCGGCCCGGAGCCCGACTTCCGGTTCTACGGGCAGCCACCCTCCTACGGCCTGCTCGGCCCCGACGACCTGGATGCCGACCTGGTCGGGGGCGCGGACGTGCTCTACTGCGGCTCGATCGTGCTGCTCCAGCCGCCGGTGCTGGCCGCCGCGCGCCGGGCCTGGGCGCTGGCCGGCAGCCTGCGGGTCTTCGACCCCAACGTCCGCCACCGGCTGCTCGACGGGCCGGCGGCGCTGGCCGGGCTGCGCGAGGTGGTGGCCGAGTTCGCCGCCGGCGCCCACCTGGTCAAGCTGAGCGCCGCCGACGCCAAGCTGCTCTATCCGGGTGAGCCGGAGGAGGGGGTGGCGGCGTACCTGCGGGAGTTGGGCGCCGGGACCGCCGTGGTCACCCTGGGCGCCGCCGGCGCGGTGGTCGCCGCGGCCGGCGCCGATCCGGTACGCGTACCCGCGCCGAAGGTCGAGGCGGTGGACGCCACCGGCGCCGGTGACGCGGTGATGGGCGCGCTCGTCGCGGACCTGCTGGTCGACGGCGAGCCCGCCGCTCCGGCGGGCTGGCACGAGCGGGTGGCCTTCGCGCTGCGGGTCGCCGCCCTGGTCTGCGAGTCGCCCGGCGGCGCGACCGCCATGCCCACCCGCGCCGAGGTCCTCGACCGGTTCGCCCGCTGACCCACCCCACCCTCTTCTCCCCGCGATCTTGCACTTTGTGCCCGCGATCTGGGGGATGTGCCGCTTCCGTCGGGGCGACAACTGCAAGATCGGCGGGGTGCGGGGTGCGGGGTGCGGGGTGCGGGGGAGGGGGTCAGGTGGTGCCGTCTAGTTCGGCGTAGCCGCGGCGGGCGGCGTGCAGGGCGGGCCGGGCGCCGAAGGGTGCCTCGGCGGCGACGCGTTCGGGCGGGGCGCCGCCGGTGTGCCCGGCGCGGATGAGCCAGGCCAGCTCGACGAGCTGCTCGTGCTGCGCGCGGACGAACGCGGCGTCCACCGGGTCGCCGTGCCCCGGCACGACGACGGTGGCCGGGGTGGTCATCCGGAGCAGCTCGGCCACCGTGTCCGGCCACTGCAACGGGTAGGACTCCTCGAAGGCGGGCGGCCCGCTCTGCTCCACCAGGTCCCCGGCGACCAGCACGTCGGCGTCCGGCACCTGCACCACCAGGTCACCGGCGGTGTGCCCGCGACCGGGGTGGCGCAGCACGACCCGCCGGCCGCCCACGTCGAGCGCGGTCTCGCCGTGGACG
Source organism: Micromonospora sp. NPDC023814 (assembly GCF_040639595.1). Taxonomy (NCBI): domain Bacteria; kingdom Bacillati; phylum Actinomycetota; class Actinomycetes; order Micromonosporales; family Micromonosporaceae; genus Micromonospora; species Micromonospora sp. NPDC023814. Next base: position 55,860 of record NZ_JBFAAF010000034.1, on the reverse strand, counting down.
GTGTGCGTCGGCGCCAGCAGCGTGGTGCCGGCCAGCTCCTCGGCCAGCGCGGGGTGCTCGTCGCGCATCTCCTCGTACGCCTCCCGGCGCAGCCGGTCCGCCTCCTGGCGCATCGCCTCGGCGGCCACCTCGTGCGCGTACACCGGGCGGGGTGGGTCGGCGGCGAGGGTGGCGTTGCCGAAACAGTGGTCGAAGTGGTGGTGGGTGTTGACCACGGTCCACGGATGGGTGGTGACCGCCCGGGCGGCGGCGGCCAGCTCGGCGGCCTGCCCGGCGGTGGAGAGCGTGTCGACCAGCAGCGCCGCCCCGTCGCCGACGACCAGCGTGACGTTGACGTGCAGCAGCGGCTCGCGCAGCACGTGCACCCCGTCGGCGACCTGTACGAAGCGGCCGGTCACGACGACCGGGCCGCGCGTTCCACGAAGCGCTGCCGGTCGACCAGCACGCGCTCCACCCGGCCTTCGGCGATCGTCTCGTCGCCGTCGCGCACGCTCACCTCGAAGTGCAGCCGTCGCCCCTCGACCGCGGCCAGCCGGGCCTGCGCCACCACCGTCCGCCCCACCGGGGTGGCCGCGCGGTGGTCGAGCTCCACGCGGGTGCCGACCGTCGTCGACCCGCTGGGTATCCGGGGGGCGGTGGCCGCCACCGTGGCCGCCTCGGCGAGGGCGAGCACCCGGGGCGTGCCCAGCATCGGCACGTCCCCGGAGCCCACCGCCTGGGCGGTGTCGGTGTCGGCGACGGTCAGCTCCACCCGGGCGGTCAGGCCCGGCGTCAGGGCGGGCTCCGGCTGCTCCTGCATGGCCAAAGCCTAGACGAGGCGGGCCGGGCCCGGCGGGCGTCCGTGCCGCGCCGACGGTTCACCGGTTCCGGGGCCGAGCGCCGGTCTGAGGTTCGCGCGCCGGCCACCACCGGCCGGCCACCCGCCGTGCCCCTGGCGCAGCGGGTGGTCGGCGTCGGTCGATGCCGTCCGCGCCGTTAACCTTGACCGCGATGTCTGTCGCGACCGACCCCCAGCCCCCCGCCCGGACCGGCCCGCCCGCCTCGCCCGACGGCGGGCGTCGTCGCGTGGTCGCGATGACCGTCTGGGGGGTCGCCTTCGTCGCCGGCTGGCTCGGCATCGGCCTGCCGACCGACCCGGCGTACGCGTTCCTCTGGATCTGGGCGGCGACGGTCGCCTGGAACAGCAGCCGGCCGTGGCGCAGCCACCTGCGTTTCGCCCGGGACTGGGTGCCGGTGGTGCTGCTGCTCGCGGTCTACAACCTCTCCCGTGGCTTCGCCGACAACGGCGCGACCCCGCATGCGTACGAGCTGATCGTCGCCGACCGGGTCATGTTCGGCTGGGCGACCGGTGGCGAGGTGCCGACGGTCTGGCTCCAGCAGCACCTCTACCGGCCCGAGGTGCACTGGTGGGATGTCCTGGTCAGCTGGGTCTACTTCTCCCACTTCGTGGTGGCGTTGGCCGCCGCGGCGGTGCTCTGGCTGCGCGACCGGGGGCGCTGGGCGGCGTTCATGCGTCGCTGGGGCTTCCTGTGCGCCACCGGCCTGGTCACCTACTTCCTCTACCCGGCGGCCCCGCCCTGGTGGGCGGCGCAGAACGGGCTGCTGGAGGAGGTCGCCCGGATCTCCACCCGGGGCTGGAAGGCGTTCGGCATGCACGGCGCCGGCAACCTGCTCAACGCCGGGCAGATCGCCTCCAACCCGGTGGCCGCCATGCCGTCGCTGCACACCGCGTTCGCCCTGTTCGTGGTGCTGTTCTTCCTCCGGCAGACCCGCCGCCGCTGGTGGCCGCTGCTGTTGGCGTACCCGCTGGCGATGACCTTCACGCTGGTCTACAGCGGCGAGCACTACGTCATCGACGTGCTGGTCGGCTGGGCGTACGTCGGGATGACCTTCCTGGTGGTCGGCCTGGCGGAGCGCTGGTGGGCGGCGCGCCGGGCCCGCCGCGCCGTGGCGGAGGGCGACCCCGAGCCGACCGAACCGCCCACCTCCGCCGAGCCGCCGGCGGTGCCGGCGACGCGCTGAGCGTCGACCCCGCGGCGGGCGGCGGGGCGGCCCGCGACCCGTGCGCGGTCGGGTGACCACGGACCGTGCGGCGGCCGTGCGGCGGTCGGCCGGGCTGAGTGCCGATGCGGGAAGCGGTCAGCCGGCCTGCCGGGCGGCGCGCGCCCGGGCCGTCAGCTCCGCCGCCAGGGCCCAGGCCTCGGCCAGGTCCCGGTCCCGCGCGGCCGCGCCGGCGCCGCCGGCCGTGTCGGCGTGCACCGTCGCCAGCCGCAGCCGCCGCTGCGCCGGCCCCTGCACCACCCGCACGCTCTGGATCCGGGCGTACGGCACGAGCGCCACCTGCCGCGTGAGCAGGCCGGACCGGACCGCGAAGACCCGGGCGTCGAGGCCGGCGCCGAGCACGCCCCGGCTCAGCGGGTTGAGCCAGCGGGCCCGCTCCGGCGGCGGGGTCAACGGCAGCGCGGTCAGGCACACCCCGGCCAGCACCTCGGCCACGATCGCCTCGCCGGTCGGCAGGTCGCCCACGGGGAGCAGGCGGTCCGGCCGGTTGCGGTCGTCGCTCTCGCCGGCGGAGTAGCCGGCCACCTCCAGGCGCAGCCGCAGCCACCCCTTGACCCGCCACAGCAGCGGCCAGGTGGCCCCGACCGTCTGCACCCGGTCCAGCGGGACCGTCTGGGCGCGGGTCTCCAGCAGCCCGTTGCGGATCCGTAGCGTGCCCTCGTCCCGGGCGAGCCGGAAGTTCCAGTCGTCGAGCACCCGGCGCACCGGTTGCAGCAGCACGCCGGCCATCGCGGTGAGGGTGCTCGCCACCGCGATGAACGACCACGAGTCCTCGGAGAGGAACTGCGCCAGCACGAACGCCACGCCGAACGGGATCATGAACGCCTGCGGGGTCAGCAGCTGGCTGACCAGCAGGTCCTTGTTCGCGACGGTGTGCAGCGGCCGGCCGGGCGGCGCGGGCGCCTCGGCCGGGACCGCCCCGGTCGCCGCTGTTCCCTCGACCGGCGCCGGAGCAGGCCCGCCGGCGGTCGCCCGCCCGGCGAGTGCGAGCAGCCGCCGACGCAGCGCGGTCGCGTCGGCGACGCTCAGGTATGCCAGCGGCGCCTCGGTCTTGCCGCCGCCGACCACCTCCAGCCGCAGCTCGGCCAGGCCGGTGAGCTGGGCGAGCAGCGGGCGCACCACCTCGACGGCCTGGAGCCGCTCCAGCGGGATCGCCCGGGTGCGCCGCCAGAGGAGCCCCTCGTGCACCCGAAGTTCGCGGCCGACCACGTGGTAGCCGGTGTGGTACCAGCTGACGACCGCGAGCACGGTGGCGCCCAGGGCCAGCACGACCGCCATCAGGGCGAACCAGCCGAAGCCGACCCGGGAGAGGGTCGACCAGGACAGGCCGGCGATGACCACGACCAGCGACTTGGCCCCGTGCAGCGCGGGGCTGAGCGGGTGCAGCCGCTGCCGGGGCTCGGCGTGCTCCGGCGCCGTACCCGGCACTGGCCCGGCGACCGGGGGAGGCGCCGGCGGGCCGGGTGGTGGGGGCGGGGCGTCCGGCGCCGGCACCGTGCCCGGCCCGGCCGGCGGGCCCGCGATCCCGTGCGGGATGTCCGGCGCGGGGCCGGCGGGCGGGTGCGGGTCGTACGGCGCCGGTCCGGGTGCCGCGGTAGGGCCCTGCGCGACGGGCGGCATCGCCGCCGGCCGGAGGCCGGGCTCCACCCGGGGCGGCTCGGTCCGGTCCGTCGCGCGGCCGGCCGGGTCGCTCACAGCCCCTCCGCTCGGTCCTCGCCGAGCGCGGTGAGCCGGTCGCGCAGCCGGGACGCCTCCGCCGGGTGCAGCCCCGGCACGCGGGCGTCGCTGGCCGCCGCGGCCGTGTGCAACTGGACGGTGGCCAGGTTGAACGCCCGCTCCAGCGGTCCGGCGCTGACGTCCACGAACTGCATCCGCGAGTACGGCACGATGGAGAGCCGCCGCACCAGCAGGCCGTGCCGGACCAGCAGGTCGTCCTCCCGCTCGGCGTATCCCCAGGCCCGTACGGCCCGGACGATGGTCACGACCCGCAGGGCGCCCAGCAGCAGCACCGCGCCGCCCGCCGCGCCGAACGGCCAGGCCCCGCTGAACGCCCAGCCGACGCCCAGCCCGAGCAGGACGACGACCAGCACCATCGCGAGCCGGAGCAGCTCCACCCAGATCAGGTCGGGTGAGATCGGCTGCCAGCGGACGGTGTCCGGCCACGGCTCCAGGGGGCCCGCCGGAGGGCGGGGCGGTGCCGGCGGCGGGCCGGCGAATCCGTCACCGCTCACCGAGGGAATCCGTTGTGCGCGCTCACCCTTCGAGCGTAGGCGATCCGACCACCGGTACGACCTCCCGCAGGAACCCGCGGGCCTCCAGAAAGTCGCCGAGGGTGGAGCGGTGCTCGGCGCAGGCCAGCCAGGTCTTGCGCCGGTCGGTGTCGTGCAGCCGGGGATTGTTCCACCGCAGCGCCCACCGGGCGGGGGCACGACAGCCGCGGGACGAGCAGATCAGCGGCTCGTCGGCGGGAAGGGGGTCGCTCATCCCGCCCAGTCTAGGGCGGCGGGAGAGCCGAAGAGGTGAGCGCCGGGCGGCCACGGGGGGAGCCGCCCGGCGACGGGGTGAATCGTACACACGTCGGGGCCGTTCGTGTCCACCTGTGAACGGCGATTCCGCGACGTGGGACGGCGTGGCGGGCCGGCGATCCGGCGACTCGGGACGGCGCGGCGATAATCGGGTTCTCCCCACCTCGGCACTCAGCCGGGCATGCGAGTCTTGACACGCACCAGCCGCACGACAACCGATCATGCTGTGGAGGACCGGTGGCCCAGCCGACCACGCCCGACGCCCCGACGCCCAACGGGACAGGCCCGCAGACACCCGTGCCGGTGACCACGCCGGCCGAGGACGCGACCCTGCTGGAGCGGGCGCTGTTCGAGATCAAGCGGGTGATCGTCGGGCAGGACCGGATGGTGGAGCGGATGTTCGTCGCGCTGCTCGCCCGGGGCCACTGCCTGCTGGAGGGCGTCCCGGGGGTGGCCAAGACGCTCGCCGTGGAGACGCTCGCCAGGGTCGTCGGTGGCTCCTTCGCCCGGGTGCAGTTCACCCCGGACCTGGTGCCGGCCGACATCATGGGCACCCGCATCTACCGGCAGTCGAGCGAGAAGTTCGACGTCGAGCTGGGCCCGGTCTTCGTCAACTTCCTGCTCGCCGACGAGATCAACCGGGCGCCGGCCAAGGTGCAGTCGGCGCTGCTGGAGGTGATGAGCGAGCGGCAGGTCTCGATCGGCGGCGAGACGCACCGGGTGCCCAACCCGTTCCTGGTGATGGCGACGCAGAACCCGATCGAGCAGGAGGGGGTCTATCCGCTGCCCGAGGCGCAGCGGGACCGCTTCCTGATGAAGATCCTCGTCGGCTACCCGACCGACGCCGAGGAGCGGGAGATCGTCTACCGGATGGGGGTCGCCCCGCCGGAGCCGGCGCCGGTGTTCACCACCGCCGACCTGGTCGCCCTCCAACGCAAGGCGGACCAGGTCTTCGTGCACAACGCCCTGGTCGACTACGCGGTCCGGCTGGTGCTGGCCACGCGTGCCCCGGCGGAGCACGGGATGCCGGACGTCGCCCAGCTCATCCAGTACGGCGCCAGCCCGCGTGCCTCGCTCGGCCTGGTCCGGGCGACCCGCGCGCTGGCGCTGCTGCGGGGCCGGGACTACGCCCTGCCGCAGGACGTGCAGGACATCGCGCCGGACATCCTGCGTCACCGGCTGGTGCTCAGCTACGACGCGCTCGCCGACGACGTGCCCGCCGACCACGTCGTGCACCGGGTGATGTCCACCATTCCGCTGCCCTCGGTCGCGCCCCGTCAGCAGGCCACACCGACGCCGACCGCCGCGCCGCCGGGCGCCGGTTGGCCCGGGCAGCGGCCGTGACCTCACCCGTCCGGCGGCCCGCCGACATTCCCTCGGACCGCACCGAAGCCGTCCTGTCGCGGCTGCAACTGATGGTCACCCGCAAACTCGACGGCCTGCTCCAGGGCGACTACGCCGGCCTGCTGCCGGGCCCGGGCAGCGAGGCGGGGGAGTCCCGCGAGTACCGCCCCGGCGACGACGTACGCCGGATGGACTGGCCGGTCACCGCCCGCACGACGATGCCGCACGTCCGGCGTACGGTGGCCGACCGGGAACTGGAGACGTGGCTGGCGGTGGACCTCTCGGCCAGCCTGGACTTCGGCACCGGCCGGTGGCTCAAGCGCGACGTCGTGGTGGCGGCCGCGGCGGCGCTGACCCACCTGACCGTGCGCGGTGGCAACCGGATCGGCGCCGTGATCGGCAGCGGCGGCGGCACGAGCGCTCCGGCGCGCCGGTGGCGGAGCGCGCCGCCGGTCCCCGCTCCGGACGTGTTCACCCGGGTGCCTGCCCGCTCCGGTCGCAAGGAGGCCCAGGCGTTGTTGCGGGCGGTCGCCGGCACCGAGATCCGTCCGGGGCGCAGCGACCTGGGCACGCTGGTCGACATGCTCAACCGGCCGCCCCGGCGGCGCGGGGTGGCGGTGGTCATCTCCGACTTCCTCGCCCCGATCGACCGCTGGGCCCGGCCGCTGCGCAAGCTGCGCGTGCGGCACGATCTGCTGGCGATCGAGGTGGTCGACCCCCGGGAGCTGGAGCTGCCCGACGTCGGGGTGCTGCCGGTGGTCGACCCGGAGACCGGCGGTCTGCACGAGGTGCAGACCGCCGACCCGCTGCTGCGGCACCGCTACGCCGAGGCGGCAACCGCCCAGCGGGCGGAGATCTCCGCCGCGCTGCGCGGCGCGGGCGCGGCCCACCTGCGGCTGCGTACGGACCGAGACTGGCTGCTCGACATGGTGCGCTTCGTGGCCGCGCAGCGGCACGCCCGCACCAGGGGGACGACACGATGATCCGTTTTCTGCAACCGTGGTGGCTGCTGGCGGTGCTGCCGGTGCTGGCCCTCGCCGCGCTCTACGTCTGGCGGCAGCGCAACCGCCGGGCGTACGCGATGCGGTTCACCAACGTGGACCTGCTGCGCACCCTGGCGCCGAAGGGGCTGGGCTGGCGCCGGCACGTGCCGGCGACCGCGTTCCTGCTCTGCCTGCTGGTGCTGGCGACCGCGTTGGCCCGGCCGGCCGTCGACACCCGGGAGCCGCTGGAACGGGCCACCGTGATGCTGGCCATCGACGTGTCGCTGTCCATGCAGGCCGACGACGTGGCGCCGAACCGGCTGGAGGCGGCGCAGGAGGCGGCCAAGCAGTTCGTCGGCGAGCTGCCGGAGAGCTACAACCTGGGGCTGGTCTCGTTCGCCAAGGCGGCGAACGTGCTGGTGCCGCCGACCAAGGACCGGGAGGCGGTGACCAGCGCGATCGACGGGCTGGTGCTGGCCGAGGCGACGGCGACCGGGGAGGCGGTCTTCACCTGCCTGGAGGCGATCCGGTCGGTGCCGGCCGACGGCGCGGCGGAGATCCCGCCGGCCCGCATCGTGCTGCTCTCCGACGGCTACCGCACCTCGGGGCGGTCGGTGGAGGAGGCGGCCTCGGCGGCGCAGGCGGCCAACGTGCCGGTCTCCACGATCGCCTTCGGCACCGACTCGGGGCAGGTGGACATCGGCGGGCAGTTGCAGCGGGTGCCGGTGGACCGGCTGGCCCTGGCCGACCTGGCCGAGGCCACGGAGGGCTACTTCTACGAGGCGGCCTCGGTGACCGAGTTGAAGCAGGTCTACCAGGACATGGGCAGCTCGATCGGGTTCCGGACGGAGCCCCGCGAGGTCACCCAGTGGTACGCGGGCGTGGCCCTGCTGCTGGCGCTGTGCGCCGGCGCGCTCAGCCTGCTGTGGTCCTCCCGTATGCTCTGACACCCGGGACGCCGGCGGCGGGCGGTCGACGCCCGCCGCCGGCGCGGACGACCACGGCCGGCAGCGGGTGTCAGTGGCCGGCGAGGACGAAGATGACGGCCACCCAGACGGCGGCGAGGGTGAAGCCCAGCGGGGCGACGTAGCGGCTCATGGACGGCTCCGGGTGGCGACTGGACGGTCCGCGAGCGGGGAGCGGACCGCAGGGCTGGATCAGGACGCGCACACAGAAGTCGTGACCGGGGGGCGGCTCCCGGCGGGCCGCCCGGGCGGCGGGCGGCACGGCGCGGTCACCCGGCGCGGGGCCGGGGACCGGGCGGGTGCGGGGAGCGGAGCTGGGTCAGCTCACCTGCTGAGTCGTGGCTCAGCGGGGCTGACGGACGGCCCGGCCACGACTGGGAGGATCGCTATCTCGCACAGCGATCACCTCCTGTGGTCGGCGGGCCCGGAACGCGGGCCGCGACCGGCCCGCAAACGCCGATGATCGTACACCCGCCGGCGTCCGTTGCCGCACTCGGCCCATCGGCTCCGGTCGACCGCCCGTCCGGCTCGGGCCGCCGCCGTCGCCGCCCTCGCGCGGGGGCGGCGAGTGTCCGCCGGCGGTCCGCCCACAGGGCTCCACCGGGCGAACCCGCTCCCGGCGGCCCCCGGCGCGACGCGGCCGGGAACGGGTGATCCGGGCGTCGTAAGCCGGCCTGACGTGCCCGCCGTTAGCGCTTACCTGCCGGTAACGCCTAGGCTCCGACCGACCGGGAGATCACTGAGCAGAGGGGGGACCCGTGGCCCGTACCGTCCTGGTGACCGGCGGCAACCGGGGGATCGGCCTGGCGATCGCGCAGGCCTTCGCCAAGCAGGGCGACCGGGTGGCGGTGACCCACCGCAGCGGCGACGCCCCCGAGGGGCTGTTCGGGGTGCGCTGCGACGTCACCGACTCCGACTCGGTCGACGCGGCCTTCACCGCCATCGAGGCCGAGCTGGGGCCGGTCGAGGTGCTGGTCGCCAACGCCGGCATCACCGACGACACGCTGCTGATGCGCATGTCGGAGGAGCAGTTCACCCGCGTGCTGGACACCAACCTGACCGGCGCGTTCCGGTGTGCCAAGCGCGCCTCGACCAAGATGCTCCGCGCGAAGTGGGGCCGGATGATCTTCATCTCTTCGGTGGTCGGCCTCTACGGCGGCCCCGGCCAGGTCAACTACGCGGCGAGCAAGGCCGGACTGGTCGGCGTGGCCCGCTCCATCACCCGCGAGCTGGGCAGCCGCAACATCACCGCCAACGTGGTCGCGCCCGGCTACGTCGAGACCGACATGACCGCCGCGCTGCCCGAGGACCGCAAGACCGAGTACCGCAAGGTCATCCCCGCCGGCCGCTTCGCGCAGCCGGACGAGGTCGCGGGCGCGGTCACCTGGCTGGCCGGGGACGCCGCGGGCTACATCTCCGGCGCCGTCATCCCCGTCGACGGCGGCCTCGGCATGGGTCACTGACAGCGGTCACTGAAGAAGCTATGGAGGAATCCCTGCATGTCCGGACTGCTCGCCGGTAAGCGGCTGCTCGTCACCGGCGTCATCACCGACGCCTCGATCGCCTTCTCGGTGGCGAAGCTCGCCCAGGAGAACGGGGCGCAGGTCGTGCTCACCGGCTACGGCCGGCTGTCCCTGGTCGAGCGGATCGCCAAGCGGCTGCCCGAGCCGGCGCCGGTGATCGAGTTGGACGTGACCAACGCCGAGCACCTCGCGGGGCTCGCCGACCGGGTGCGCGAGCACGTCGACGGCCTGGACGGGGTGGTGCACTCGATCGGCTTCGCCCCGCAGAGCTGCCTCGGCGGCGGCTTCCTCGACGCGCCGTGGGAGGACGTGGCGACCGCGTTGCAGGTCTCCACGTACTCCTACAAGTCGCTGGCCATGGCGGCGCTGCCGCTGATGTCCGCCGGCGGCGCGGTGGTCGGCCTGACCTTCGACGCGACCAAGGCGTGGCCCGTCTACGACTGGATGGGCGTGGCCAAGGCCGGGCTGGAGTCGGCCTCCCGCTACCTGGCGCTGCACCTGGGCAAGCAGGGCATCCGCAGCAACCTGGTCGCCGCCGGGCCGCTGCGCACCATCGCCGCCAAGTCGATCCCGGGCTTCGAGCAGTTCGAGGACGCCTGGACCGAGCGCGCGCCGCTGGGCTGGAGCCTCACCGACCAGGAGCCGGCCGCCCGGGCCTGCCTGGCGCTGCTGTCCGACTGGTTCCCGGCCACCACCGGCGAGATCGTCCACGTCGACGGCGGCTACCACGCCATCGGCGCCTGAGGTGTAAGGAAGGGCCCCCTGCAATCGCATTCTGCATAGCAGGGGGCCCTTCCTAACGGCCGGGGCGAGGGGCCCTTGCCCGGCGGGGACCGCCGACCGGGAAGAATGGCCCCATGGCGTACGACGCGGTGGTCCTGGTGTCCTTCGGCGGGCCGGAGCGGCCCGAGGACGTGATGCCGTTCCTGCAGAACGTGACCCGGGGGCGGGGCGTGCCGCCGGAACGGCTGGCGGAGGTCGCCGAGCACTACCAGCACTTCGGCGGCGTCTCCCCGATCAACCAGCAGTGCCGTGAGCTGCTCGCGGCGGTCCGGGAGGACTTCGCCGCCCACGGCGTCGACCTGCCCGTTTACTGGGGCAACCGGAACTGGGACCCGATGCTCGCCGACACCGTGGCACGGATGCGCGACGACGGCGTCCGGCACGCCCTGGCGTTCGTCACCAGCGCCCTCGGCGGCTACTCCTCCTGCCGCCAGTACCAGGACGACATCGCCGCCGCCCGGGCGGCGGTCGGCCCGGACGCCCCGCTGATCGACAAGATCCGCCAGTTCTGGGACCATCCCGGGTTCGTCGAGCCGCACGTCGACGCGGTACGGGCGGCGCTGGCGCAGCTCGACCCGGCGAAGCGGGACAGCACCCGGCTGGTGTTCACCGCCCACTCGATCCCGAACTCGATGGCCGCCACCGCAGGCCCCCACGGCGGCCGGTACGAGGCACAGCTCGCCGAGGTGGCCCGGCTGGTGCACGCGGCGGCCGCCCCGGACCTGCCCTGGGACCTGGTCTGGCAGAGCCGCTCCGGCCCGCCGCACGTGCCGTGGCTGGAGCCGGACGTGAACGACCACCTGGCCACGCTGGCCGAGGCCGGCACCACCGGCGTGGTGGTCAGCCCGATCGGGTTCGTCTCCGACCACCTGGAGGTGGTGTGGGACCTGGACACCGAGGCGCGCCAGACGGCCAGGCAGCTCGGCCTGGACTTCGTCCGGGCCGCCACCCCGGGCACGGACCCGCGGTTCGTGGCGATGGTCCGTGAGCTGGTCCGGGAGCGGACCGAGCCGGACGGGGTGACCCTGCGCCGCCGCCTCGGTGACCTGCCGATGTGGGACACCTGCCCGACGGTGTGCTGCGTCCCCGCCCGCCGCCCCGCCGCCCCGACCCCGGGGCGGCCCGGCTCCTGACCGCCGCCGACCCCGCCCTCGGCGGCCCGGCTCTTGACGGCCGCCGACCCGCCCCCCCGAATCCGACTCCTGACCGCCACGCCGGCTCCGCCGGCGTCCCCGACACCCCTGGAACGAGTGACGATGCAGGATCGCAAGCCGGTGGAGAGCTGGCTGACCGACATGGACGGCGTGCTGGTGCACGAGGGCCAGCCCGTGCCCGGCGCGCCGGAGTTCGTCTCCCGGCTGCGCGCCTCGGGCAAGCCGTTCCTGGTGCTCACGAACAACTCGATCTACACGCCGCGGGACCTGCAGGCCCGGCTGAGCCGGATGGGCCTCGACGTGCCCGAGCACGCCATCTGGTCGTCCGCGCTGGCCACCGCCCAGTTCCTGGCCGACCAGCGGCCGGGCGGCACCGCATACGTGATCGGGGAGGCCGGGCTGACCACGGCGCTGCACGCGGTGGGCTACGTGCTGACCGACTACGCGCCGGACTACGTGGTGCTGGGGGAGACCCGCACCTACAGCTTCGAGGCGATCACCAAGGCGGTCCGGCTGATCAACGACGGGGCGCGGTTCATCTGCACGAACCCCGACGTGACCGGGCCGTCGGTGGAGGGCGCGCTGCCGGCCGCCGGTTCGGTCGCCGCGATGATCTCGAAGGCGACGGGGGTGGAGCCGTACTTCGTCGGCAAGCCCAACCCCATGATGATGCGCTCGGCGCTGAACACGATCAACGCGCACTCCGAGACGACCGCCATGATCGGCGACCGGATGGACACCGACATCCTCTGCGGGCTGGAGGCCGGTCTGGAGACGATCCTGGTGCTGACCGGGATCAGCAGCCGCACCGAGGCGGAGCGCTACCCGTACCGCCCGTCGCGGATCGTCAACTCGGTGGCCGACCTGGTCGACGAGGTCTGACGCGCGGGCGCCGCGCGGCCCGGCCGCCGCGCGCCCGCCGCCGGCCACCCGCCGCAGCGGTGCGCCCGCCCGCCGTCAGGGGCGCAGCGGGGCGTTGCAGGCGGCCACCAGGGCCTGCCGGCAGGCGGCGGTCAGCGGGCGCAGCGCGGCGTCGCGCTGCTGGGCCTCGTAGTTGTTGATCGCGCCGCCGGGCGCGGCGTGCCCGGCCAGGGCGAGCACCCGGTCGAGCACGGCGGCCCGGGCGAAGAGCCGCCGGGCCCGCGGGTCGAACCCGGGCGGCAGGTCGGTGGCGCCGTTGGGTCGGCGCAGCTCCTCCAGGGCCCCGGCCAGCTCGGGTCGCCACTGGGCGACGTCCAGCCGGGTCAGCGCGGCGGTGGTGTGGTGCAGGGCCGCCGCCAGTTCCGCCTCGGCCTCGGCCGCGCCGGGCAGCGCGAGCGACGCGGCCGGAGCGTCGGCCGGCAGCGGGTAGACCCGCCAGAGCACCGTCTCGAAGGTGTCGCCGGAGCCGGACGTGTGGGTGCGCACGTGCGGGATCAGACCGAGGCTGCCCGCGACGACCGCCTCGCCGGCCAGCAGCGCCGCACCGGCGAAGTCGCCCGGGCCGGGCAGCCCGCGCGGATCGCCCGGTGCGGGCAGCACCAGGCGGATCTCGTCCGGCGAGAGCTTCGCCAGGGTGGGCAGCGCCTGCGGCAGCGGGACGTCGGTCCAGGTGCCGGGCGCGTCCGCGACCAGGTGCTCCTCGTCGCCGGCGATGGCGTCGGCGACCTCGTCGAAGGGCACCAGCCCGGCGCGCCACGCGCGCACCCAGGCAACGAACCGGCTGGACCGGCGCGGCGCGAGAGTGGCCGCGCCCGCTGCGGGGGTGGACATGCCGAAAGGGTACGTGGTCATCGCCGTCCCTGTCTCGACTGCCGCTCCGCCCGTCCCCCGCCATGTCGATCATGCAATTGTGGTGGGCGGAACGTCGAGCTGTGCGGCTTTGGGGGGCGCCATGACCGCGTGATCGGCGCGCCGGGGTTGGTCGCGGCGTGTCGGGTGCGGGTGCGGGGGCGGGCGGATAGCGTGATCTCCATGGGGCGGCGGTATGCGGACGACGTGCTGGCGGGGGACTGGCGGCGACGGAAGGTCACCCCCGAGGTGGACGCCGAACCGGATCTCGTGGTCGAGGACGCCGACTCCGGCTTCTGTGGCGCGGTGGTCGGCTTCGAGGCCGGCGCGGTGGTGCTGGAGGACCGGCACGGCCGGCGGCGCAACTTCCCGCTGCTGCCGGCGGCGTTCCTGCTCGACGGGCAGCCGGTGACGCTGCGCCGGCCGGCCCGCGCCCCCGTCCCGGCGGCCCGCCGGCGCACCGCCTCCGGCTCGATCGCCGTGGACGGGGTCCGCGCCCAGGTCGCCAAGGCCAGCCGGATCTGGGTGGAGGGCATCCACGACGCGGCCCTGGTCGAGCGGATCTGGGGCGACGACCTGCGTGTCGAGGGCGTGGTGGTGGAGCCGCTGGACGGCATCGACGCCCTCGACGCCGAGGTGCGCGCGTTCGCCCCCGGCCCGGGTCGCCGCCTCGGTGTGCTGGTCGACCACCTGGTTCCCGGCTCCAAGGAGAGCCGGATCGTGGCGAAGGTGACCTCCCCGCACGTGCTGGTCACCGGCCACCCGTACGTCGACGTGTGGCAGGCGGTCAAGCCGGCGGCGTTGGGCATCCGGGCGTGGCCCGTGGTGCCGCCGGGGCAGCCGTGGAAGGAGGGGGTCTGCGCCGCGCTCGGGGTCGCCGAGCCGGCCGACATGTGGCGGCACATCCTGTCCCGGGTGGACAGCTTCGCCGACGTGGAGACCCCGCTGATCAACGCGATGGAACGCCTGATCGACTTCGTCACCGAGCCCGACTGAGCGTGGTTGCGGCCCCCGGCGCGTCGGGTGACGGCCTCGCACGTCCGTCCTGCCTCGCGTTCGGATCGCGGACTGCCGCGGGTCCGAACGGGCGTGGTCAGGGCTCCTGGTCGGGGGGTCGGAACTGCTCCCGAATGAGTTGTGTATTAGCGTGCGTGAGGTTATTCGAGTGGTGTTATGGTCGTGGCCGTGAATCTGTCTGAGTGGGCGCGTGCGCAGGGGATTAGTCCTCACACGGCGTATCGCTGGTTTCGTAACGGGACGCTTCCCGTGCCCGCTCAGCGGGTCGGGCCGCACACGATTCTGATGAACGTCGAGGCCATTCCACTGCGGAAGCTGTCGGTGGGTTGGGCCTGTATGCCCGTGTGTCGTCCCATGATCAGAGGTCTGACTTGGAGCGCCAGGTCGCCCGGTTGTCGACGTGGGCGGTGAAGGCCGGTCACCGCATCGTGCGTGTGGAGGCGGAGATCGGCTCCGGGATGAACGGCAGCCGCAGCAAGGCCCGTCGGCTCCTCGCCGATCCGGACGTGACGACCGTGGCGGTGGAGCACAAGGACCGCCTTGGGCGGATGAAGGTGGAGCTGGTTGAGGCCACTTTGTCCGCGCATGGCCGTCGCTCGGCTGGTTATCGGGCGCGCAAGGCGGTGGAGGCCGCGCAGCATGGCTGACCTGCGCCCGATCGATGTGCCGTTTGTCGTGCTCGGCCCGTCCGGTGTCGCGATTCGCGACCGGCTCAAGGGCCTCACCGGCGAGGATGAGAAGGTTCTGCGGCTGGTCGGTGACCATCTCGGCACGCTTGCCGGGAAGGATCTCAAGGCCCGTTGCGGGACCGGCCTCGACCATGACACCGACGCCTGGGCAGAGCGGAAACGCGCCCTGACGGCTGAGTCGTCCTCCCGTTGGGCCGGGTCGATCACGAAGGCCACGCACGACCAGTGGGCGCTGTCGCGCCGCGCCCAGCTCGCCCACATCCAGGGCCTGGAAGCCGGTATCAAGACGATCGCGCATCGACTGTCGCTGCCGCTCGGCGAGAAGGGCAGCAAACGGGCTCCGGGCGGTTACCGCACCAGACAGGAGTGGTTCGTCAAGTCCCGGCGTCTGCGTGTGCTCCTGGACCGGCTTGAGCGTGAGCGGGGCGACCGCGCCGAGGGTCGGGTCCGTGTTGTCCGGGGCGGGAAGCGGCTGCTGCGCAACCGTCACCACCTCGACGCCGCGCAGCTCACCGAAGTCGAGTGGCGGCAGCGGTGGCGGGCCGAACGGCGGTTCCTGCAGGCCGACGGCGAGTCGGGGAAGCGGTATGGCAACGAGACGATCCGCGTCACCTGCGGCGGTGAGGTCTCCATCAAGCTTCCGGCCCCGCTGGCACACCTGGCCAACGCGAAGCACGGCCGGTACGTGCTCGCCGCGAAGGTGTCATTCCCACACCGTGGCGATGCCTGGCGCGACCGCATCACCGCCAACCGGGCGGTGGCGTACCGCATCCACGAAGACGTGGACCGGTGCCGCTGGTACCTGACCGCGTCGTGGACGATCCCTACGGCCCGGACCATGCCACTGACCGCCGCCAGAGTGAACGGGATCATCGGTGTGGATACCAACGCCGACCATCTCGCCGCCTGGCGCCTGGACGAGCACGGCAATCCCGTGGGTGAGCCGCGCCGCTTCTCCTACGACCTGTCAGGTAACGCGGACCATCGTGACGCACAGGTGCGGCACGCCCTGATCCGGCTTCTGCACTGGGCCAAACGGCACGGGCTGAACATCGCGATCGAAGACCTCGACTTCGCAGCGCAGAAAACGCGGGAGAAACACGGCCGCCGCAAACGGTTCCGCAAGCTCATCTGCGGCATGCCCGTGGCCAAGCTGCGGTCCCGGCTCGTCAGCATGGCAGCCGAGTTGGGCATCACTGTCGTCGCTGTCGATCCCGCCTACACCTCCAAGTGGGGTGCCCAGCATTGGCAGCGCCCACTGACCAGCACCAACCGCAAGACCACCCGTCACGACGCCGCCGGCGTCGCGATCGGACGACGCGCCCTCGGACACCCGATCCGGCGACGGACGGCACCGCCCCGCAACGACCAGACCGATCGTCGCGGGCATCGGACCGCCCAGGCCGAACCCGGCGCCCGAGGACGTGAGGGAACCCGCCCCCACATTCCCGGACCACGGACACGATCCGATGGCGCCGGACGCGGAGCGAACGCGGGAGACCAGCGCGCCCAACACCGTTCGGGGCACGCGACTGAGCCTGTACAACCCATGCTCAGTCTCTAGGAACGGTGCGGGTGAAGACGAAGGTGGCGATGTCCAGCGCCACCGCCCGCCCCGCCTCGTCGCGCAGCACGGAGAGGATCTCGCCGTTCTCCGGGCCGGAGCGGCCCCGCCAGCGGTCCGGTCCCTCCGGGGCGAAACAGCTCATCCGCTCTCCGCGCACGTGCGCCGTCAGGCCGCCCGTGGCCGCGTCCCAGGTCAGGTCGAGGGGCACCCCCATCCACCACCAGCGGCCGGCGAGCTCGGCGGTCCCGGCGGGCGGGGCGGCGGCACTCGGCCGCCAGGGCCGCGGCAGCGCCGGCTCGGCGTCCAGCACGGCGGTGAGGATCCGCTGCGCGAGCTCGCCGATCCCGCCGGTGCGGAAGCCGTACGAGTTGGCGAAGCCGATCACGGCCGTGCGGGAGGGGCGGTGCACGGTCAGGGCGGCCACGTAGCCGGGCATCGAGCCGCCGTGCCCCACGTACACCCGCTCGCCCTGCCGGTAGAGCTCCAGCCCCAGGCCGTGCCCGCCGGTCCACGAGTCGAGGTCGCTGATCACCACGGGGGCGCACATCTCGGTCAGCGTCTCCGCCGCCAGCACCTCCGGCGCCGGGTCGGCCAGGAAGGCCGCCCACCGGGCCAGGTCCTCGGCGGTCGACCAGAGCTGCCCGGCCGGGGCCATCGCCCTGGTGTCGGTACGCGGCTCCTCCCGCAGCGTGTCGTGCCACGGGTGCACCATGTAGCCGCGGGCGAACGGCTCGGTCGCCGCGTACGTCGTCCGGCGCATGCCGAGCGGCGCCAGGACGCGCTGGCGGAGCAGCTCGGCCCACGGCGTGCCGGTGATCCGCTCCAGCGCCCCGCCGAGCAGCCCGTACGCCAGGTTGGAGTAGTGGTAGGACCGGTGCGCGGGGTAGGCGATCTTCTCGGCGGTCACCCCGGCCACCAGGGTCTCCAGGTCGACGCCCTCGGCGCGTTCCCACCACGGCCCCTCCGGCTCGCGCTGCAGGCCGCTGGCGTGGCCGAGCAGTTGCCGCAGCGTGAGCGCGCCGACGGCGGTGCCGGGCAGGTGCTTCTCCAGCGGGTCGTCCAGGGCCAGCCGGCCGGCGTCGCGCTCCTGCATGACCAGGGTCGCGGTCATGGTCTTGCTGATCGACCCGACCCGGTACTGCAGGTCGCCGTCCGGGCGCGGGTGCTCGCCGGCGGTGGCGAGGTGTGTCAGCGCGCCGTCGCGTACCACGCCGATCACCAGGGACGGCGTCCGGCCGGCGGACTGCGCCTCGGCGACGAGGGTGTCGACGTGGCGGGCGGTGGCGGGCAGCAGGGACACGGGCGCTCCTCCCTCCGGGCCCGGTGGGGCGGGCCGCTGACGTGCCGCCGAGCTTACTGATCTTCAGGGGTGGGCCGCGCGTGCATTACCGTGTCACGATCGTGGGGTGGACGCCGTGCTGTGGATCGTGCTGGGTGTGGTGCTGGCGGTCGCCGAGATCCTCACGACGACGCTTTTCCTGATCATGTTCGCGGCCGGGGCCTTCGCCGCCGCCGGAGCCGCGGCGCTCGGCGCGCCGGTGGGCGTGCAGGCGATCGTCTTCGCCGGGGTGTCGGCGCTGACGGTGCTGGGCGTACGCCCGACGCTGCGCAAGCACCGGCGCTCCGCCCTGGAGAGCGGCGAGCAGCCCTTCGGCGTGGAGGCGATCGAGGGCAGCACGGCGCTGGTGCTGGAGCGGATCGACGCCGGGCAGGGCATGGTCAAGATCGACGGTGAGCTGTGGCAGGCCCGGTCCTACGACGCCAGCCAGGTCTTCGCCCCCGGTGAGCGGGTGCAGGTGATCCAGGTCCGGGGCGCCACCGCCCTGGTCTGGCGGGACGACGTTTCCCCCTCCGACGAGCTACCCGAAGCGAAAAGGTGAGTACATGGAACTCGTGATCCCGGTCCTGTTGATGGCCGTGGCGCTGATCGGGGTGATCACTCTGGCCAAGGCGGTGCGGATCGTGCCGCAGCAGCGCCAGGACGTGGTCGAGCGGCTGGGTCGGTACAAGCGCACCCTGAACCCGGGGCTGAACCTCCTGGTCCCGTTCATCGACGCGGTCCGCACCAAGGTCGACATGCGTGAGCAGGTGGTCAGCTTCCCGCCGCAGCCGGTGATCACCTCCGACAACCTTGTGGTCTCGATCGACACGGTGCTCTACTTCAAGGTCGTCGACTCGGTCCGCGCCACGTACGAGATCTCGAACTTCCTCCAGGCCATCGAGCAGCTCACCGTCACGACGCTGCGCAACGTCATCGGCTCGCTGGACCTGGAGCGGGCGCTGACCAGCCGCGAGGAGATCAACCGGCACCTCTCCGGCGTGCTGGATGAGACCACCGGCCGGTGGGGCATCAAGGTCACGCGGGTGGAGATCAAGGCCATCGAGCCGCCGCCGAGCATCCGGGACTCGATGGAGAAGCAGATGCGCGCCGAGCGGGACCGCCGGGCGGCGATCCTGAACGCCGAGGGGCACAAGCAGTCGCAGATCCTCACGGCCGAGGGTGAGAAGCAGGCCGCGGTGCTGCGCGCCGACGGTGACCGGCAGGCGCGGATCCTCCAGGCCGAGGGTCAGGCCAAGGCGATCCGGACGGTGTTCGACGCGATCCACCAGGCCAACCCGAGCCAGAAGGTGCTCGCCTACCAGTACCTCCAGGCGCTGCCGCAGATCGCCAACGGCACCGCGAACAAGGTCTGGATCGTCCCGGCCGAGCTGACCAAGGCCCTCGAGGGGATGGGCGGCGCGCTCGGCGGGCTGAGCCGGATGGTCGGCGACGAGCCGGCGCCGGAGGCGGCCGACGGCGCGAGCGAGGTGGAGCGCGAGGCGGCCGCGGCGGCGCAGGCCGCGGCGGCCGCCGCCCAGCAGATCCACGACGAGGTACGCGTCGCTGAGGCGCAGGCCACCGGCGGCAAGCCGCAGGGGCTGCCGGCGCCGGAGCCGGTCTCGCCGGCGAGCCTGCTGAACGACCCGGCCGACCAGCGCGAACGGGGCTGAGCGGCGCGGGCCGACGAGCCCGGAGAAATGCGAGAAATGCTCATGGGGCGCTCCGGCGCCTGCCACCATCGGTTCTAGGACGGGTGGTGACCAGGCATCGGGGCGCCCCGGCGCGTCCCGCACCGCTCGCGGACGAGCGAGGTGACGCATGAAGGATCCGGCGAAGCGGGTGTGGTCCTCGGCCCCGGTCCCGGGCGCGCACGACCCCACCGGGCCGCTCGGCAGCCGGCGTACCGGCGGGGGGTTCGGGGTGCTGCCGTTCGTCGGGGAGCCCACACCGGCCGGGCCGGCCACCAACGCCAGCTGGGCCTGGTCGCTGCGCCGGTTCGCCCGGGCCGCGGTGTGGCTGCTCCCCGCGTACGCCGTGCTCTACGGCGTGGTGGCGATGGCCAGCGACGGCGGGGTGGGCAACGACCCGTACCCGGCCGACGGCCGACCGCTCTACCTGGTGGGCTGGGTGGCGTCGGTCTGGCTCGGGCTGCTCGCCCTGCTCGCGCTGACCGGGCTGCTGGCCGCGACGCGCAGCCGTCGGGTCGCCGTCGCCGGCCTGCTGGTGTCCATCGCCGGCACGGTGCTCATGCTGCCCTTCGCGGGCCTGGCGGAGCAGACCCCGGTCTTCGGCACCACCGCCCGCGGGCTCGTGCTCGTCGGCGCCACCTGCTACACCCTGGGCTGGCTGCTGACCGGCTGGTCGGTGGCCCGCTCCGGGGCGTTCAGCATCGGCGACGGCACGATGCTGATGATCGCCGCCCCGCTGCTGGGCCTCGGCGGCGCGTTGATCGGTTCGTTGCAGACCTTCGGTGCGATCTTCGTGCTGATCGCCGGCATCGGCATCGCCTACCGCTCCGGGCGCCTGGTGCCCCGGGACATCGCGCGCGACGCCGCCAGCGCCAGCCTCGCCACCGCCGCGCCGACCGGCCCGGGCCCGAACGGCCCGCTGGCCACCGGCTGAGCCCTCGCCGGCCGCCCTGGTCGGCCCGGCGCGGCCCTGGCCGGCGGGACGGGTGGGGCGGCGGGGGACACCGGGGCCGCTGGGATGGGAAGTCGCTGGCAGCGGGCGGTGAAGTTGCTGACAGGAGGGCCGCGGGGGTGGTCGGTTGGCGGCTTTCACGGCAATCCTGGGGACCATGGCCCCACCCCGCTCGCCGCTGTCGCGGCTGTTCACCGTGCTGCTCGCCGGCGTGCTCGCCGGCCTCGTCCTGGCGGTCGCCGCGCTGCCGGGCAACCTGCTGCTCGGGTGGGGCGCCAAGGCGGCGCTGGGTTCGTACGCCGCGCTGCCCGAGGCGCTGCGCACCCCGGCCACACCACAACGCTCCTACCTCTACGCCAACGACGGCAAGACGCTCATCACCACGTTCTACGACGTCAACCGCACCGACGTCGGGCTGGACGAGATCGCCCCGGTGATGCGGCAGGCGATCATCGCGGCCGAGGACCGGCGGTTCTACGACCACAGCGGCGCCGACCTGCGCGGCCTGCTCCGGGCGCTGGTGGCGAACGTGTCCGGCGGCGGCACCGCGCAGGGCGGCTCGACGCTGACCATGCAGTACGTCCGCAACGTGCTCAAGACCGACCCGGGCCGCACGGCCGAGGAGCGCGCCGCGGCCACCGAGCAGACCGTCGGGCGCAAGATCCAGGAGATCCGGTACGCCACGGCGCTGGAGCAGCGCCTGAGCAAGGACGAGATCCTCAACCGCTACCTGAACATCGCGTACTTCGGCTCCGGGGCGTACGGCATCGCGGCGGCCAGCCAGCGCTACTTCGCCAAGGCCCCGGCGGACCTCACCCTCGGCGAGGCGGCCCTGCTCGCCGGCCTGGTGCAGTCGCCGGAGGCGTACAGCCCGATCGACGGCGACGCGGACGCCGCGCTGGAGCGCCGCGGTTACGTGCTGGACGCGATGGTCGAGACCGGGGCGATCACCGCCGACCAGGCGGCGCGGGCCAAGGCCGAGAAGCTGGCGCTCAAGCCCACCGCGCAGCCCAACGGCTGCACCGCCGTCGCCGAGGGCCACGACGACTGGGGCTTCTTCTGCGACTACCTGCGGCAGTGGTGGCTCGCCCAGCCGGCGTTCGGCGAGAGCGTCGAGGAGCGCGAGCAGGCGCTGCGCCGGGGCGGCTACACCGTGGTGACCTCGCTGGACCCGCAGGTCCAGGCCACCGCGCAGAAGCAGGCCACCAGTGTCTACGGGTACGGCAACAAGCGCGCCCTGCCCATCGCCGCCGTCG
Source organism: Micromonospora sp. NPDC023814 (assembly GCF_040639595.1). NCBI lineage: Bacteria > Bacillati > Actinomycetota > Actinomycetes > Micromonosporales > Micromonosporaceae > Micromonospora > Micromonospora sp. NPDC023814. Next base: position 34,262 of record NZ_JBFAAF010000034.1, on the reverse strand, counting down.
AGCCGGGCACCGGCCGGGTCCTCGCCATGGCGGTCAACCGGCACTACAGCCTCGACGCGAACCCGGACGGGCAGCCCAACCACCCGAACACCGTCAACCCCCTGATCTCCGGCGGCGACAGCGTCGACGGATACCAGGCCGGCTCGACGTTCAAGCTGTTCACCATGCTCGCCGCGCTGGAGGCCGGCAAGCCCCTCGCGACCGGCTTCGACGCGCCCAGCCGGCTGCCCACCCGGTACGCGGCCGAGGGCGAGGGGAGCTGCGAGGGCCGGTGGTGCCCGGCCAACGCCAACCCCGAGTGGATGGACGGGTACCGGATGATGTGGGACGGCTTCGGCCGCTCGGTGAACACGTACTTCGTCTGGCTGGCCGAGCAGGTCGGGCAGGAGAAGGTGGTGGAGATGGCGCAGCGCCTCGGCATCACCTTCCGGGCCGACGCCGACGCCGCCTTCGCCGAGGAGGACCCCGCCAACTGGGGCTCGTTCACCCTCGGCGTGGCCGCCACCACGCCGCTCGACCTGGCCAACGCGTACGCCACCGTGGCCGCGGAGGGGACGTACTGCGCGCCGCTGCCGGTGGTCTCGGTGACCACCCCCGACGGTGAGCGGGTGCCGGTCGGCGACCCGTCCTGCCGCCGGGTGCTCGACGCCGGCGTGGCCCGGGCCGCCACCGACGCGGCGCGCTGCCCGGTGGGCCAGCAGTCCGCGTTCGGGCAGTGCAACGGCGGCACGGCCACCTCGGTGAACCGGATCCTCGACGGCCGCCCGGTCGCCGGCAAGACCGGAAGCTCGGAGCGGAACGCGACGGAGACGTTCGTCGGCTTCACCCCGCAGGTGGCGGTCGCCGGCATCGCCGCCAACCCGGACGACCCGACCGACTCGGTGGGCGCCGCGGTGCAGGCCAAGGTGATCGACGCGGTCGCCCGGGTCATCGTCACCGCCGTCGACGGGCAGCCGGAGAAGACCTTCGCGGCCCCCAGCCGCGAGCTGGTCGGCGACCCGCGCCGCCCGGTGGAGCGCCGCCCGGCCGAGGAACGGCAGCCCACCGACGAGCGGCGGCCCTCCGGCGAGCAGCGCCTCTCCGACCTGCGGCGCTGGCTCCAGGGTCGCGGCTGACGCCCCATGCCCGCCACGTGCGTCGCGGGTCGACGCCCGCCACGTGTGCCCGCGGCCGACGGCGGCCCGCACGCGGTGTGGGCGTCGGCTGCCGTCTCTCCCGGTAGGGTCCGGAAACACCACTGTCGAGCTGCCCCACCCATAGGACCATCCCGGCGGGCGCACGGCTTCGGCGCGCCGGCCGGCTCCGATGACGCTTCGCCGGTGCCGTCTGCCCCATCTGTGGAGGCAGCTCGACAGGGCCACGACCGGGACCGTCGGCCGGCCATGATGCCGATGACCGAGCCGGCCCTGGTGCCGCCCACCAGTCGGCCACCAGTCGCCCACCACTCGACCGGGGACGGGGCGGTCAGTCGGAGCGGGCGACGGTCCGCACCGCCCGGTCGAGGACCGTGCGCACCACCCGGTCGAGGGCGGCGCGGACCTCGGCCGGCCCGCCGTCCGCGTCGACGACGGTGAAAGTGCCGAACTCCGGCAGCTCCCGGTAGCCGGCGTCCAACTCGCGCAGGTAGGGCAGCTCCTCGGTGTCGATGCCCCGGGCCAGCACCCGCTGCTGCGCCCGCTCGGGCGAGACCGCCAGGAAGCAGACCAGGCTCGGCGGCGGGAAGATCCCGTACGCCAGGCGGACCAGCCGCCCGCCCCGGTCGCGGCGGACCCGCATCACCACGTACTGGCACCAGGACCACCGGTCCATCACCGCCGTCCGGCCCGTCAGCCGGGACACCAGCACCGCCCGGGCGATCGCGAGCCAGCGTACGGTCGCCTCCAGCGCCGCGTAGCCGGTGCGGCCGAACAGGTGCGGGCCGTCCCGGCGGCCCAGGGCGCGAGCGAGCCGGTTCCACAGCGGCCGGCCGCCGGCGTTCTCGAAGTAGGTGGCCGGCACTCCCGCCGCGCGGAGCCGGCCGGCCAGCGCCTTCGCCTGAGTGGTCTTGCCGGCCCCGTCGATGCCGACCAGGGCGATGATCATCGGGCGCACGAGCGGCACGTTAGCGGCGGCGGGCAACCCGGCGAAAGAATCCTGGAGAAATTCGGCCGGAGCTGTCGGATCCGGCGACGCCGCTCCGACCACCTGGCGAGAACGCCCACGACGGGCGAGCGACCGACGCCAGGAGGAACAGTCATGCGGAAGATCGTCTACGGGGTGCACCAGTCGCTCGACGGGTTCATCGAGGGGCCGAACGGCGAGTTCGACTGGCCGGAGATGGGCCCGGAGCTGTCCGCGTACTCGCTGGAGCAGTGCGACCGCTCCGGCGCCTTCCTCTACGGCCGCAAGGTCTGGGAGTTCATGGCCGCCTACTGGCCGCAGGCGGAGTCGATCTCCGACCACCCGCACGACCTCGCCTTCGTGCCCATCTGGCGGCGGACGCCGAAGGTGGTGGTCTCGCGCACGCTCACCGAGGCCGACCACGGCGCCCAGGTGGTCGGCGGCGGCGACCTCGGCAAGGAGGTCACCGCGCTCAAGGAGCAGTCTGGCGGCGATCTGCTGCTCAACGGCGGTGCCGACGCCGCCGCCGCGCTGACCGAACTCGGCCTGATCGACGAGTACCAGATCTTCGTGCACCCGGTGGTGCTCGGTGGCGGCAAGCCGGTCTTCTCGGTCACCGAGCGGCTGAACCTCCGTCTCGTGGAGTCGCGGACCTTCGACGGCCGGTCCGTGCTGCTGCGGTACCACCGGGCCGGCTGACGCCGGCCTGCTGGTCCTTCCGTCGATCCGCCTCCGGTCGCGATTCTTCTCCGGACAGAACTCCGCCGGCCGTTCCGGTGGGACGGGTCCCGGGACGTCGTCCGCGCGTCCGGCAGAATCGTGCGGGTGCCCATCCACCAGATCACCGACCCCGACGACGAGCGGATCGCCGACTACCGCGCGCTGACCGACGTCGAGCTGCGCACCCGCTGGGAGCCACCCCACGGCCTGTTCATCGCCGAGGGTGAGCTGGTGCTGCGCCGGGCGCTGCGGGCCGGCTACCCGGCCAGGTCGTACCTGGTGGACGCCAAGCGGGTCGACCAGCTCGCCGACCTGGACACCGGCGACACCCCCGTCTACGCGGCCACCCCGGACGTGCTGCAACGGGCCACCGGCTTCCACGTGCACCGGGGGGTGCTGGCGTCGTTCCGGCGCAAGCCCCTGCCGGCCGCCGCCGAGGTGCTCGCCGCCGCCCGCCGGGTGGTCGTCCTGGAAGACGTCAACAACCACACCAATCTGGGTGCGGTCTTCAGGGGGGCCGCGGCGCTCGGCATCGACGCGGTGCTGCTGTCGCCGTCCTGCGCCGATCCCCTGTACCGGCGCAGCGTGCGGGTCAGCATGGGGGAGGTCTTCGCGGTGCCGTACGCCAGGATCGAGCGCTGGCCGGCGGGCTTGGAGCAGGTGCGGGAGGCGGGCTTCACCGTGCTCGCCATGACGCCGGCTCCGGACGCCGTACCGATCCAGCGGTTGACTCCGGCGCAGCGCGAGCGGGCGGCGCTGCTGCTGGGAGCCGAGGGCCCCGGCCTCACCGTGGCGGCCCAGTCCGCCAGCGACGTGCGGGTGGTCATCCCGATGCGGCGCGGGGTGGACTCGTTGAACGTCGCCGCTGCCGCGGCGGTGGCGTTCTGGGAACTGGGTCGCGCCGATCCACCGTTCGGCGACGGGTAGCCCCCGCAGGGTCGACCTGAGGTCTCCACCAGCACCGCCGATCACGTCCGCTTGCATGGTCATGCGCAATGCTGAATAATCATCCTCGTGTCCAAGGTTCTCACCTCCCTCCCCATCGGCGAACGTGTCGGCATCGCCTTCTCCGGCGGCCTCGACACCTCGGTCGCGGTCGCGTGGATGCGCGACAAGGGCGCCGTTCCCTGCGCCTACACCGCCGACATCGGCCAGTACGACGAGCCCGACATCGCCTCGGTGCCCGGTCGCGCGCTCAGCTACGGCGCCGAGGTCGCCCGACTGGTCGACTGCCGCGCCGCCCTGGTCGAGGAGGGCCTGGCAGCGTTGACCTGCGGGGCTTTCCACATCCGCTCGGGCGGGCGGGCGTACTTCAACACCACCCCGCTGGGTCGGGCCGTGACCGGGACCCTGCTGGTGCGGGCGATGATCTCCGACGACGTCCAGATCTGGGGCGACGGCTCGACCTTCAAGGGCAACGACATCGAGCGGTTCTACCGGTACGGCCTGCTGGCCAACCCGCAGCTGCGCATCTACAAGCCGTGGCTCGACACCGACTTCGTCACCGAACTGGGTGGGCGTAAGGAGATGTCGGAGTGGCTGCTCGAACGCGGCCTTCCGTACCGGGACAGCACCGAGAAGGCATACTCCACCGACGCCAACATCTGGGGCGCCACGCACGAGGCGAAGACCCTCGAGCACCTCGACACGGGCATCGAGACGGTCAACCCGATCATGGGCGTCCGGTTCTGGGACCCGTCGGTGGAGATCCCGACCGAGGACGTCACGATCGGCTTCGACCAGGGCCGCCCGGTGACGATCAACGGCAAGGAGTTCGGCAGCCCCGTCGACCTGGTGCTGGAGGCCAACGCCATCGGCGGCCGGCACGGCCTGGGCATGTCGGACCAGATCGAGAACCGCATCATCGAGGCCAAGAGCCGGGGCATCTACGAGGCGCCCGGCATGGCGCTGCTGCATGCCGCGTACGAACGGCTGGTCAACGCCATCCACAACGAGGACACCCTGGCGAACTACCACAATGAGGGCCGCCGCCTCGGTCGGCTGATGTACGAGGGGCGCTGGCTGGACCCGCAGGCGCTGATGCTGCGCGAGTCGTTGCAGCGCTGGGTCGGCACGGCGGTCACCGGCGAGGTGACGTTGCGGCTGCGCCGGGGCGAGGACTACTCGATCCTGGACACCACCGGCCCGGCGTTCAGCTACCACCCGGACAAGCTGTCGATGGAGCGTACCGAGGACTCGGCGTTCGGCCCGTCGGACCGGATCGGCCAGCTCACCATGCGCAACCTGGACATCGCCGACTCGCGGGCGAAGCTGGAGCAGTACGCCACCCTCGGCATGGTCGGCGGCGCGACCCCCCAGCGGATGGTCGGCGCCGCGCAGGCGGCGTCGACCGGGCTGATCGGTGCGATGCCGCAGGGCGGCGCGGAAGCCATCGCCTCCCGGGGCGTCTCCTCCGCCGCCGACGAGGCACTCGACCGCGCCGCGATGGAGCTCGGCGTCGACTGAGCCCTTGCGTTCGGCGGGCGGTCGAGAATCGGGGTCACGGACGGTAGCGTGTCGCCCGTGTTCCCTACCGTCCGTGAGGTCCTCGCGCTGGACCCCGTCCGCCACGGCGCCCCGCGCCTGGTCGCCGGGGACGCCGGCCTCGACCGCCCGGTGCGCTGGGTGCACGTGGCGGAGGTGCCCGACATCGCCACCCTGCTCGGCGGCGGCGAGTTGGTGCTCACCACCGGCATCGGGCTGCCCGCCGACGACCCCGGGCTGCGCGCCTTCGTCGGCGACCTGGCCGACGTGGGGGTCTCCGGCCTGGTCGTCGAGCTGGGCCGCCGGTACGTCAGCGGGGTGCCCCGGGTGATGGCGGCCGTCGCCGAGCGGCGCGGGCTGCCGCTGGTCGAGCTGCGGCGGGCCACCCCGTTCGTGCGGATCACCGAGGCGGTGCACGCGCTGATCGTCGACGCCCAGCTCACCGAGCTGCGGGCGACCGAGGAGATCCACCAGCGCTTCACCGAGCTGTCGGTGGAGGGCGCCGGCCCCGGCGAGGTGGTCCGGCAGGCCGCCGAACTGTCCGGCTGCCCCGTGGTGCTGGAGAACCTCTCCCGGCAGGTGCTCGCGTACGACCCGGCGGGGGAGAGCGCCGAGCTGCTGCTGGACGGCTGGGAGCAGCACTCCCGCCGGATCCGGCCGGCGGGGCGGACCGCGTACGACGCGGACAGCGGCTGGCTGGTGACCACCGTCGGCGCCCGGGGGCACGACTGGGGCCGGCTGCTGCTGCGGTGGCCCGGCGGGGGCGACCTGGCCGCCGGCCGGCGGGTGCTCGACCCGGCGGCCGAGGTCGGGGTGGGCGTCGCCGGTGCCCCGCCGGCCGGACCGCCCACCCGGCTGACCATCCTGGTCGAACGCGCCGCCTCGACGCTGGCGTTGGGCCGGCTGATCCGGCGCGACGCCGAGGGACTGGAACGGCAGATCCACCGGACGCTGCTCACCGCCCTGCTCGACCACTCCCGCCCGGTGGACGAGGTGGCCCTGCGGGCCCGGGCGCTCGGCGTGGTGCTGGAACGGCGGCACCTCGTCGGCGTGGTGGTCCGGCACCGGGCCGACGACCCGGCGGGGGAGGGCGGCCCGGCCAGCGAGGCCGGACACCCGGGCGATCCGGGCGCGGGCGACCCGGAGTCGGGTCCGGCGCGGCTGCGTGACCTCGCCGAGGCCGTCGGCCAGGCGCTGCACGAGGCGAAGCTGACCGGGCTGACCAGCGCCGTCGACGACCATGCCGTCGGCGTGCTGCTCGCCCTGCCCGACCCGGCCGCCGAGGAGCGGGCGCTGGCCGCGTTCGCCGCCGCGCTGCGCCGGGGCCGCCCGGACACCGCCGCGCCGACCGACCGGGTCGGTGTCGCCGCCTCCGGACGCCTCGACGGCCCGCCCCGGGACGTCCCGGGCAACGGCGCGGCCCGGCCGCCGTCGGGCGGCGCGGTGCTGATCGCGGCCGGCTCCGGGGTGGGCAGCCTGCGGGAGGCGCGCCGGTCGCTGGTCGAGGCCCGGCAGGTCGCCGACGCCGCCCGGCGGGACCGGCGGGACCTGCCGATCTTCCGGTTGCCGCACGTCGGGTTGGCCGGGCTGCTGCACCTGTTGCGCGACGAGCCCCGGGTGCAGACCTTCGTCGAGCGGGAACTGGGCGCCCTGCTGACGTACGACGCGCAGCACCCCCGCGAGCAGTTGCTCGGCACCCTGCGGGCGTACCTGGAGCAGGGCCGGAACAAGTCGGCGGCGGCCGCCGCGGCACACCTGTCCCGGCCGGCGTTCTACGAGCGGCTGGCCCGGATCGGCCGCGTGCTGGACGTCGACCTCGACTCGGTCGAGGCCTGTCTCTCCCTCCACGTCGCCCTGCTGGCCCTGGACGCCATCCGAACCCCCTGACGATCACCGCCGGCGTGGCCCGGGGCGGGGGAGGCGAGGAAGCGGTCAGGTGAGGGCGGTGAGGGCCTTGGCGTACGGCGGGGGGACGTGGTTCGGGCCGCCCGGGGTGAAGACGTCGGAGTTGGCGGCGGCCGACCAGGCCGTGGCCGGGACCGCGTTGACGAGGGCGCGGACGACCGGGGCGTCGCGCCACTCGTCCTGCTCGGCGAGCAGGCTCAACGCCACCACCGACTCCTCCACCTCGCCGACGCACTCGAACGGCTTGTGCCCGTCCACGCCCAGCAGCTCCCGGTAGCCGGGCACCTGCGCGGGGTCGGCGAGCAGGTCGCCGCCGAAGATGTGGGTGATCCGCTCGCGCGACATGAACGGCGCCATGGCCAGGAAGACGAACCGGCACTTCGGGCAGTCGCGGCACCAGCGCTCGCTGGCGTCACGCAGCTTGAACGCGGCGTTGCAGCTGGTCACCACGTCGTCGTAGCGGTCGATCTCGGCGAACAGGCGGGCGATGTGCAGCTCGGACAGCGAGCGCAGCAGCGAGAAGTACGGCTCGGTCAGCCCGGCGTGCTCGGCCAGCGCCGCCCGCAGCAGCCCCTCCGCCTCCACACCCTTGGACCACTGGTGGTTGATCTCGTGACCGTTCCAGACCAGGTTCGGGTCCGACGCCGACCGCTCGTTGGACATCACCACCGGGCCCAGCCCGTGCAGCACCGCGGTGGCGACCGCGATCAGCGAGTTGATCGCGGTGACCGGGATGTGGCCGTTGAGCGCCCCGGCGGCGTTCAGCTCGAACAGCACCGGGTCGATGCGCCGCCGGGCGGCGAGCGGGGTGAGCCCGGACGCCTCGTTCACCGAGACGATCACGTGGTTGGGGTTGACCGAGAACGGCACCGGGTCGAACCCGGCCCGACGCAGCGCCTCCAGGCTGACGATCGAGTCCTTTCCCCCGCCCACCGCCGAGAGCGGACGCCGGTCGGAGTCGTCGTACACCCGGGCCGGGGAGACCGTGCCGGCCGGCACCTCCGGGCGCAGCTCCAGTACGTGCGGCAGCTGGTTGCGGTACGCGTACTCCGCCAGGCCCTTGGTGTAGAGGGCGGTGACCAGCTCGGCGGCGGCCGCGCCCAGCGGCGCCGGCAGCACCACGCGGGGCGGCGCGGCGGCCTTGTAGTAGCTGACCCCGGCGACCACGTGCAGCAGCTCCAGGACCCGGCCGAGGGTCGCCACGGTCTCGTCCGACGGCGGCGCGTCGGGCAGCGGAAGGGTGATCACCTCGGTGAACCGCTGCTCGCCGTCGGGGCCGGTGAGGGCGTAGTCGAACAGGACCTCCCCGGTGGAGAGATCGATCGAGTAGGACGGGAAGGTGAAGGCGTCCATCCGCCGGAGCTGCTCGTTGGGCACACGCCATACTAGGCCCTGGTTCGTCCGGCCGTGTCCGGCTGCGCCGGACCCCGCCCCTGCCACGACCCGCCGACACCCCCTGAGGAGAGCCCCGTGCGCCTGTCTGACCTGCGCGGACGTACCGTCGCCGTCTGGGGCGCCGGCCGGGAGGGCCGGGCCGCCGTGACCGCGATCGCCGCGCACGGCCCGGCTGACCTGGTCGCCGTCGACGACAGCGCCAACTTCCTCAGCCTGCCCTGGGAGGGGTCGCTGGCCGAGGCGGCGCCGCTGGTCACCGGCGAGGACGGCTTCGCCCGGCTGGCCGCCGCCGAGGTGGTGGTCCGCTCGCCCGGCGTGCCGCAGACCCACCCGTGGCTGGTGGAACTGCGCCGGCGTGGTGTGACTGTCACCCAGGGCACGGCCCTGTGGATGGCCGACCACGCCGAGCGCACGGTCGGCGTCACCGGCAGCAAGGGCAAGAGCACCACCTCCAGCCTGATCAGCCACCTGCTCGCCGCCGTGGACCGGCCGAACGTCTTCGGCGGGAACATCGGCGTGCCGACGCTGGACCTGCCGGAGGCGGATCTGTACGTGCTGGAGCTCTCCAGCTATCAGTGCAGCGACCTGACCGACTCGCCGCGGGTGGCGGTGGTCACCGCCCTCTTCCCCGAGCACCTCGACGCGCACGGCGGCGAGGCCGAGTACTACCGGGACAAGCTCAACCTCCTCGCGCACGGGCCGCGCACCGTGGTGGTCAACGGCGCCGACCCGCGACTCGCCCTCGAACTGGGCGACCGGGCGGCCGTGCGCGCCGGCCTGCCCGACACCGCCCACGTGGCCGGCGGCCCCGACGGCACGCCCTGGTTCCACCTCGGCGACCGGCCGCTGTTCCCGCGTGCGGTGCTGCCGCTGGTCGGCCGGCACAACGAGGGCAACCTCTGCGTCGCCCTCGCGGTGCTCGACGCGCTCGGCGTCGACGTGGTGGCCCGCAGGGACACCCTGGCGGTGGCGGTGGCGGGGTTCCAGGGGCTGGCCCACCGGCTCACCGAGATCGTCGACCCGTCCGGTCTCACGTTCGTCGACGACACCCTCGCCACCAGCCCGTACGCGGCGATGCACGCGATCGACGCGTACGAGGGGCGGCCGTTGACGGTGATCGTCGGCGGCACCGACCGGGGGCTGGACTACACGCCGCTGCGCGAGCACCTCGCGGAGCGCGAGATCACCGTGATCGGCATCCCGGACAGCGGCGCCCGGATCGTCGAGGCGCTCGCCGGGCTGCCGAAGGTACGCGCCGAGGTGGTCGACGACCTCGTGGACGCGGTTCGGCTGGCCCGCAGGCTGACCCCGGCCGACGGGGTGGTGCTGCTCTCCCCGGCCGCGCCCAGCTACGGGCGGTTCCGCAACTTCGAGCACCGCTCCGAGGTCTTCGCCCAGGCCGTCCGGGACACCGCCGGCTGACGCCGGCTCGGCCGGCAGGGCGGCGTAGTTGACACAGCTATGCGCTGGTCCGGCCCTGGCTGCCGGTACTGCCGGGCGCCTCGACACCGACAGCACAAGACCCGACGCTCATTCGAGCGCGGCCGCCCGGGCCTCGAACAGGCCGCGTTCACGGGCGTTCCGGGTCATCCCGGCGGCGCGTTCGAACTCGCGCCGCGCCTCGACGGTGCGGCCCAGTCTGGCCAGCAGGTCGCCGCGGACCGCTGGCACCAGTGGATAGTTCGGCAGCACCAGAGCGTCGACGATCTCCAGTCCACGGGCGGGGCCGTGGACGTTGCCAACCGCGACCGCCCGGTTGAGGTCCACCACCGGTGACGGCGAGACGTGGGCCAGTACCGCGTAGAGCGCCGCGATCCGCTCCCAGTCGGTCTCCTCGGCGCGGGGCGCGCGGGCGTGGCAGGCCGCGATGGACGCCTGCAGGGCGTACGGCCCGAAGGTGTCCCCAGCCCTGGCAAGCGCTGCCAGGCCCCGCCGGATCAGCAGCCGGTCCCAGCGCCGCCGATCCTGATCGTGCAGCAGGATCGGGGTGCCGTCCGGGGCGGTGCGCGCCGGGATTCGTGACGCCTGGAGTTCCATCAGGGCCACCAGCCCGTGCACCTCCGGTTCGCGCGGCGCCAGTGTGGCCAGCAGCCGGCCCAGGCGCAGCGCCTCCTCGCAGAGCGTGGGCCGCATCCAGTCGTCGCCGGCCGTCGCCGCGTACCCTTCGTTGAAAATCAGGTAGACGACCTCGAGCACCGAGGCCAGCCGCTCGACCACCTCGGCTGGCGGCGGCAGCTCGATGGCCACCTGCTTCTCGGTGAGCGTCCGCTTGGCCCGGGTGATGCGTTGGCCGACTGCGGACTCCGGGACCAGGTAGGCCCGCGCGATCTCGTCGGTGGTGAGCCCGCCCAGCAGCCGGAGGGTGAGACCGACCCGGGACTCGGTCGACAGCACTGGGTGGCAGGTGGTGAAGATGAGTCGCAGCAGGTCGTCGCCGATGTAGTCGTCCAGCTCCGCGGCGAGGTCGGGCTCTTCCGCGTCCGGCGTCGCTCGTCCGATCGCTTCCAACTTCTTCTGGTACAGACTCCGCCTGCGCACCAGGTCGATGGCGCGATGCTTGGCGGTGGCCATCAGCCAGGATCCTGGATGGTCCGGAACCCCGGTGACCGGCCACTGTTCGAGGGCGATGACGAACGTGTCCTGCGCCAGCTCCTCGGCGAGCCCGACGTCGTGAACGATGCGGGCGAGGCCGGCGATGATCCGGGCGGATTCGATGCGCCACACCGTCTCGACGACGCGGCGAGGATCGGTAGCTGTCACGGCTACCGATCCTCGCACCCCGCCTGAACGCCGGGGTCTATCTAGGCGGGGCTCCCGAAGTCCTCGGGGCCGAAGACCTTCAGCACGTCGGCCTCCCCCTCCCAGCCCTCCCACAGGTCGCGGTGGAGCTTCAGGAACCGGGAAGCCCACTCCACCGCCTCCTCCTTGGACCGCACCTGGTACAGCGCGTAGCTGATGGTCTCCTTGGCCTCGGCGAACGGGCCGTCGGTGACACTGAGCTTGCCGCCGAAGAGTCCCACCCGGGCGCCGGCGACGCTCGGGGCCAAGCCCGCGGTGTCGAGCAGCGCACCGGCCGCGGTTGCCTCCGCGCCGAGCCGCATGATCGCGTCCATCAGTTCCGCCGGGGGCGGGGTTGCGGGCCGGGCTGCCTTCAGCAGGATCATGTACCGCATGATCGGTCCTCTCGGTCGTTGACTGTCGTCGATGGTGTGGTTAGGCGGCGGTGCGGTAGAAGTGGACGGAAACCGTGGTCAGCCAGGCAAAGACGGTTAGCACTGCCGCGACGAAGGCCAGCGTGGTGGGTCCGTGCGAGCCGCTGGCGATGCCGGCGAATCCGGCCAGGAAGACCACTCCGGTGATACGTGAGAACCAGGCCAGCCGGCGCTGTCCGTCGCGGGTGAACCGGCTGGCCAGGACGAAGCAGGCCACGATGAGGCACAGGAAGCCGACGCCACCGACCATGAAGTGCAGCATGCCGTGCCAGCTGATCGTCGAGGGCTGCGGTGCACCGGCGGGAAAGCCCTGCGCGGGATCCGCGCGGAAGATCCCGGCTCCCACCAGGCTCAGCCCGTAGGCGACGATCAGCAGCGGTCCCCAGGTGCTGCCCCGGCCGGGCGTCAACGCCCGGCGCAGGCCGACCGCAGCGACCACGGTCATCAGGCCGGTGACGATGAAGTTGGTGATCTGGATCCAGCCGAAGTCGCCGTTGGCGAGCAGGCTCCAGGCGTGCCGGATCGGGTCGAAGCCTTCCCGGGTCAGTGCCTGGGCCAGAGCCACGACGCCGTAGATCGGGCCGGCGATGACGCCGTAGCCGAGCAGCGACTTGGTGATCCGGGCCGCCGGGGTGCAGTTCGGGTTCATGGCCTGTCTCCTTGATTCGAGGTCTCTACCTAGGCCTCGAACGGGGCGCCCCGGATCCGACACACGTCTTCAAGATTTTTTCGAGATCCTGTTCCTCGTGATCGGTGTGCCGTTTTGGTGGTGATCACAACCAGAACACACCATCGTGCGGGGGCGGGGCCCCGATGAGCAACTCGACACCGACCCAAGAGTTGGCCGGCGCCGGGGTACGTTCCTACCCGGCGGGCATCAGGGCGGCGTGCAGGGCGCGCATCGACCGGATCGCCGAGCGGATCTCCTGGAGGTAGCGGCCCGGGGTGAGGGTGGGCTCGGGCAGCCCGGCCAGGTCGGGCAGGGCCGGGTCGACGCCGACGGTCTCGATCCCGCAGCCGTACGGCACGGCGAGGGTGCGCAGCGCGTCGCAGTGCTGGAACGGCACGTAGATCGGCGCGGTCACCATGAGCACCGGGTCGCCGGTGCGCAGGTGGACGTGTTCCGCCCAGAACCGTTGGGTGTCGGCGGTGTGCGCCCGTCGTCGCGCGGGATCGCTGGACGGGGCGGCGAGCACCCGGACCGGCGGGCCGCCCGCGGGCCGGTAGGTCCGCGACGACCAGGAGTGGTGCGGATGGTCCCCGTCGTGACCGTCCTCCTCGGCCGGGGCGGCCACCCCGAACTCGCGCCGCACCGCCGCGTCCAGGGCCTCCACCTCGGTGTCGCAGGGCGGGACGCTGGCCGCCGCCAGCCCCGCGCACTCCACCTCGGACAGCGGGCGGAAGCTGCCCAGCACGGCCACCTCGCCGGCGACCCGGGTGCCGGCGCGCAGGAGGTGCGCCGCGTACGCGACCCGGCGCTGGCAGGCGTTCGACAGCCCGCCCAGCACCACCAGGTGGGCGTACTCGGACCGGGCCGGCGGCACCGGGTGGACCAGGCCGAGCGCGGCGGCGGCGCCGAGCACCAGGCCGGCGGTGGCCGGGTCGAAGGCCGGTTCGCGGGCGTCGGGGCGTTCCCGGCCGCCCCGGAAGTCCCAGTGCCGGGCGGAGAACTCGTCGAGGCCGGCCAGCACGGCCGCCAGGTCCCCGCCCGGCCAGTCGCCGCCGAAGTGCCCGACCAGGGTGCGCAGCGGCGCCGAGTCCACCCAGGCCCGTACGCCGGCCGTGATCTCCCCGGCGCCGGTGCCCGCCGCACCGGTGGGCAGCGCCACCTCCCCGATCCGCACCGCCGGATCGTACCGGCGGCCGGGCGCCGGAGCCGGTAGGGACGGCGCGTCATCGTGGAACAGGCTCACCGGGTGCGAAATGAGTCGTGTGAGTCCGCATCGGCCACCGAAAACCGGGTGCCGGCCCGTCCCCGGCGCCGGAAACCGCAGCACCCCAGGTTGACGCGCTGTCAGGCGGGGACCGCCGCTGCGCTACACAGTGACAGTTGTCCCTGCCGTCCGGTGATGAGAGCGTGCGGGTTACCGCCAACGCCGCTGAGAGGGTGCGACGATGACCGCCGACGATCTGCTGGCCCGGCACCGGGCCGTGCTCCCGTCCTGGATGCCGCTCTACTACGACGAGCCGATCGAGCTGGTCTCCGGCTCGGGCCGCCGGGTCACCGATGCCCGGGGGCGCACCTACCTGGACTTCTTCGGCGGCGTGCTCACCTCGATGGTCGGTTACGACATCCCGGAGATCCGGGAGGCGGTCGAGCGGCAGATCCGCACCGGCATCGTGCACAGCTCCACGCTCTACCTCATCCGACAGCAGGTCGAGCTGGCCGAGAAGGTTGCGCGGCTCTCCGGCATCCCGGACGCGCGGGTGTTCTTCGCCAACTCCGGCACCGAGGCGAACGAGGCGGCGCTGCTGTTCGCCACCAACCACCGCCGCTCGGCGCAGATCCTCGCGGTGCGCAACAGCTACCACGGCCGGTCGTACGCGACGATGGGCGTGACCGGCAACCGCGGCTGGTCGGCCAGCGCGCTCAACCCGCTCCAGGTGGCCTGGCTGCACTCGGGGGAGCGGCTGCGCGGCCTGCTCGCCCGGCTCGACGAGACGCAGCGCGTCGACGCGGCGGTGGAGGACCTGCGTGAGGTGCTCGCCACCCAGACCGCCGGCGACGTGGCCTGCCTGATCGCCGAGCCGATCCAGGGCGTCGGCGGCTTCGTGCACCCGCCGGACGGGCTCTTCGCCGCCTGGAAGAAGGTGCTCGACGAGCACGGCATCCTGTTCGTCTCCGACGAGGTGCAGACCGGCTGGGGGCGCACCGGCGAGCACTTCTGGGGCTACCAGGCGCACGGCGTCACCCCGGACCTGCTCACCTTCGCCAAGGGCATCGGCAACGGCTTCGCCCTGGCCGGCGTCGTCGGCCGGGCCGAGGTGCTGGAGTCCGTGCCGGCGATCAGCTTCTGCACGTTCGGCGGGAACCCCGTCTCCACCGCCGCCGGCAACGCGGTGCTGGACTACCTGCTCGACCACGATCTGCAGGCCAACGCGGCCCGCACCGGCGCGATCCTCGCCGACGGCCTGCGGGCCGCCGTGGGCGGTCTCGACTGCGTCGCCGAGGTACGCGGCAAGGGGCTGATGCTCGGCGTCGAGTTCGTCCGCCCGGGCACCGCGGAGCCGGACCCGGCGCTGACCGTCCGCGTCCTCGAGGCGTGCCGGGCAGGCGGGCTGCTGGTCGGCAAGGGCGGCCTGTACGGCAACGTGCTGCGGATGGGCCCGCCGCTGACGCTGACCGAGGACGAGGCCCGCGAGGGCCTGGCCGTCATCGTCGACGCCATCCGCTCCTGCACTGCGGCGGAGGTCCAGGCGTGAGCGCGGCGAACGGCGGGCCCGGCATGGACCGGGCGACCACCACGGACCCGGCCACGGTGTCGCACTTCGTCGACGGCAAGCGGTTCGGCGGCACGTCGGCCCGGCACGGGGACGTCTTCGACCCGGCCACCGGCCGGCGTACCGGTCAGGTGGCGCTGGCCTCGGCGGCGGACGTCGCGGTCGCGGTGGAGGCCGCCGAGCGCGCGGCCCGGGCCTGGCGGGACGCGTCGCTGGCCCGGCGGACGGCGGTGCTCTTCGCCTTCCGCGAGCTGGTCAACGCCCGCCGCGACCGGCTTGCGCGGGTGATCACCGCCGAGCACGGCAAGGTGCTCGCGGACGCCGCCGGCGAGGTGCAGCGCGGCCTGGAGGTGATCGAGTACGCCTGCGGCATCCCCTCGGCGCTGCGCGGCGGGTTCAGCGAGAACGTCTCCACGGAGGTCGACTCGTACAGCCTGCGCCAGCCGCTCGGCGTGGTCGCCGTGATCTCCCCGTTCAACTTCCCCGTCATGGTGCCGCTGTGGTTCGTGCCGGTGGCGGTGGCCTGCGGCAACGCGGTGGTGCTCAAGCCGAGCGAGAAGGACCCGAGCGCGGCGCTGCTGCTGGCCGAGTGGTTCGCCGAGGCCGGCCTGCCCGACGGGGTGCTGAACGTGGTCAACGGGGACGCCGAGGCCGTCGACGCGCTGCTGGACCACCCGGGCGTGAAGGCGGTGTCGTTCGTCGGGTCCACCCCGGTCGCCCGGTACGTCCACCAGCGCGGCAGCGCCGCCGGCAAGCGGGTGCAGGCCCTCGGCGGCGCGAAGAACCACATGGTGGTGCTGCCGGACGCCGACCTGGACCTGGCCGCCGACGCGGCGGTCAACGCCGGGTTCGGCTCGGCGGGGGAGCGGTGCATGGCGATCTCGGCGCTGGTCGTGGTGGAGCCGGTCGGCGACGCCCTGGTCGCCCGGATCGCCGAGCGGATGGCCCGGTTGCGCACCGGCGACGGCCGGCGCGGCTGCGACATGGGCCCGCTGGTCACCGCCGCACACGCCGAGAAGGTCCGCTCGTACGTCGCGGCCGGGGTGGCCGCCGGCGCGGTGCCGGTGGTGGACGGCCGCGACGTCGAGCCCGACGGCGACGCCGACGGGTTCTGGCTGGGCCCGACGCTGTTCGACCGGGTCACCCCGGACATGTCGATCTACACCGACGAGATCTTCGGCCCGGTGCTCAGCGTCGTGCGGGTCGGCTCGTACGACGAGGCGGTGGACCTGGTCAACGCCAACCCGTACGGCAACGGCACGGCGATCTTCACCAACGACGGTGGCGCGGCGCGGCGCTACCAGCACGAGGTGGAGGTCGGCATGGTCGGCATCAACGTGCCGATCCCGGTGCCGATGGCGTACTACTCCTTCGGCGGCTGGAAGTCCTCGCTCTTCGGCGACCTGCACGCGCACGGCGAGGACGGGGTGCGCTTCTTCACCCGGGGCAAGGTGGTGACCAGCCGCTGGCTCGACCCGCGCCACGGCGGGGTCAACCTCGGCTTCCCCACCCAGACCTGAGCAGCCGCAGGGCGCCGGCCCCGGCCAGGTAGGCCGCCAGCGCCGAGGCCGGCACCCCCAGCGGCTCGGGGGCCGACTTCGGTGTCTCGGCGTTGACGACCAGGGCGTACACCACGGCGGCGAAACCGGCGGCGGTGACCGCGGCGCGGGCGGTGCCCCGCCACCCCGGACCGGCGGGCTGACCGGCGTCGCGCGGCTGACCGGCGTCGCGCGGCCGGCCGGTCGGCTCGGGGCCCTGGGCGGGCGCCCCGCCGCCGTCGGCCCGCCGGCGGTCCCGGGCGCGGCCGGTCGGGCCGGTGCGGGCCTCGACGGGGCCGAAGACGGCGACCAGGGCGGCCAGCACCACGGTCAGCATCAGCACCCAGGGCACCCGCCAGGCCAGCCAGGCGGCCGAGCCCACGGGCGGGGTCGGCAGTTCCCCGGCCGCGTCCAGCGCGCCGACCAGCAGGATCGCGGCCGTCAGGTGCCAGAGGAAGACGGTGAGCACGACCGCGTTCACCGCGATCACCGCCTGCCAGGGACGGGAGCGGCGCAGCCAGCGTTCCGCCGGGTCGCGCAGCAGCAGGATCAGCCCGAGCTGGGCCGTGGTCAGGGTCAGCAGCGCGAGGCTGGGCGGCGCGGCGTTGTCCAGCCGCTCGCCCGGCACGTTGAGCATGGCGACCGGGTACGGCCCGGCGGTCAGCAGCACCGTCGCGGCCAGCCCGCCCAGCAGCGCCGTTCCGCCGGCCCGCCGCGACAGCGGCAGCCGGTGGGCCCGGACGCCGCGCCGAACGGGCGCGTCGGGGCGTCCGGGCGGCTCGGCGTGGGCGTCGCGCCAGGCGAAGCCGAGCTGGTGGACGGCCAGCCACCCGAAGAGGTAGTTCGGGAGCGCCAGCTCGGCCGGCCCCAGCGCGCGCCCCAGGTCGCCAGCGGCGACCAGGACGGCCAGCGTGAGCGGGACGAGCAGGCCGAAGCGCCGGTGCAGGGCGTACATCGCCGGGGTCAGCGGCACCACCACGAGGTAGGCCGCGAGGAACCACAGCGGGATGGTGGCGAACCACGCGACGGTACGCACCAGCGTCGCCCCGACGCCGGCCAGCGACGCGACGGCGGAGCCGGCGGCGATCACCAGCAGCAGCGCGGTCGTGGGGCGCAGCAGCCGCGCGCCCCGGCCCAGCAGCCAGGAGACGGCGTCGCCGCCGGCCGCCCGGCGGGCCGTCAGCGAGGCCGCGTTGGCGTAGCCGCCGACCAGGAAGAACACCGGCATCACCTGGGCCACCCAGGTCAGTGGGTACGCCCAGGGCAGGTCCGGCAGCGCCGAGCGGGCCGTCGGTCGGCCGGTAGGGTCCTCACCGATGGCGGCGACCGCCCAGTGGCCGAGCACGACCATGACGATCGCGAGCGCCCGGAGCAGATCGACGTAGCGTTCCCGACCGGCCGGCGTGCGCGCGGCGAGTTGCCGCAGACGGCGCATGGCCCCGAGGGTATGTCAGACGCGAACCGACCGGTGGTGATAACGGTTCGGTCTGCGGTCTTGAAGTCCGCCGGTTACTGCCGTAGAAATTCTTCAGCAACAACTGACAAACTGAAGACAACTTCCCCCTGTGCCTCGTGCGGCGGCCGCCTTCCCCCATCCGGCGCCCGCCCGGACCCGATCCGAGGAGAGACCATGAACAGGCGTGACATCCTGCGGCGCAGCGCCGCCGCCGGCCTGCTGGCCACCCCTGCCGCCGGCCTGCTCGCCGGCTGCGCCACCGGCGGTGGCGACGACAAGGGCGACGCCGGCACCTACAAGGGCACCAAGAGCGAGCAGAACCCGCTCGGGGTCAAGGAGGACGCGCCCCTCGAGGTGGTGATCTTCAACGGCGGCTTCGGCGAGGAGTACGCGAAGGCCCACGAGGCCATGTACACCGAGAAGTACCCGAAGGCGAAGATCAACCACTCGGCGACGCAGGAGATCGGCAAGACGCTCCAGCCGCGCTTCGTCGACGGCACCCCGCCCGACGTGGTCAACAACTCCGGCAAGGACCAGATCGACTTCAACGGCCTGGTCTCCCAGAACGCCATCGCCGACCTGGGCGAGCTGCTCGCCGCCCCGAGCCTCGACATCCCCGGCAAGACGGTCAAGGACACGCTGCTGCCGGGCGCCGTCGAGGTCGGCTCGTACGACGGCAAGTTCATGGTGATGAACTACACCTACACCGCCTACGGCATCTGGCACTCCACCAAGCTCTTCGCCGACCGGGGCTGGGAGTACGCCAAGACCTGGGACGAGCACATCGCGCTGTGCAAGAAGATCAAGGCGGCCGGCATCGCGCCGTGGACGTACGCGGGCAAGCACCCCCGTTACATGAGCTGGCCGGTGATCGCCACGGCCATCAAGTTCGGCGGGGCGTCCGTCGCCACGGCGATCGACAACCTGGAGCCCAACGCGTGGAAGTCCGACGCGATGAAGGCCGCGGCGGACGCGTGGCACCAGATCGTCAAGGACGGTTACATCCTTGCCGGCTCGCCGGGCCTCGACCACGTGCAGTCGCAGACCGCGTGGTGCCAGGGCAAGGCCGCCTTCATCTCCTGCGGCTCCTGGCTGGAGAGCGAGCAGAAGAAGGTCACCCCTGAGGGCTTCAACATGACGATCCAGCCGACGCCCAGCCTGGGCAGCGGCGACAAGCTGCCGTTCGAGGCGATTCGCGGCACCGCCGGCGAGCCGTTCATGGTCCCGGCCAAGGCGAAGAACCTCGCCGGCGGCCTGGAGTACTTCCGGGTCATGCTGTCGAAGAAGGGCGCCCAGGACTTCACCAGGAAGGTCTCCAGCCTGACCGTGGTGGCCGGGTCGACCGAAGGCATCGAGCTGCCGTTCGGCCTCAGCACCGTGAGCAAGGCGCTGGAGGCCTCCGGCAGCAACGGCTTCAACTGGGTCTACAACAACTACTACCGGAAGCTGGAGCGTGAGCTCGTCGACGCCGCGTGCGGCGAGTTCTTCAGCGGTCGGATCGGCCCGGCCGAGTTCCTCGACCTGTGCCAGAAGGGCGCCGACTCGATCGCCCAGGACAGCTCGATCAAGAAGTACAAGCGGGCCGCGTGACATCCGGCCGGTGGGGACGGGTTCGCGCCGTCCCCACCGGCCCACGGCTGTGGGAGTAGGTCCTTTCTCGTGAAACATGGCAAGTACCCGCTGATCGTCACGTTCCTGGTGCCACCGCTGCTGCTCTACGGCATCTTCGTGCTCTCGCCGTACCTGCAGGCCTTCCAGATCTCGACCACCGACTGGCTCGGCTACTCGGCCGAGGCCAACTCCGTCGGCCTGGCCAACTTCGAGAGGCTGCTGGACGACGACCGGGTGTGGAGTGCCCTCAAGAACAACGCGTGGCTGCTCGCGGTGGTGCCGGTGGTGACCATCGTGCTCGGCCTCTTCTTCGCCACGATGCTCAGCATGGGCGGTCGCAAGGGCCGGGCGGGGGTGACCGGCGTACGCGGCACGTCCGTGTACCGGATGGTCTACTTCTTCCCGCAGGTGCTCTCCGTGGTCATCATCGCCCTGCTGTGGAAAGAGGTCTACCACCCCAACAGCGGCCTGCTGAACGGTGCCCTCGGTGCCGTCGGCCTGCCCACGCCGGCCTGGCTGGGTGATCCCCGGTTCGCCTTCTGGTGCGTGCTGGCGGTGATGGTCTGGAGCAACGTCGGCTTCTACGTGGTGCTCTTCGGCGCGGCGATGTCGGCGATTCCGCGCGACATCTACGAGGCGGTGATGCTCGACGGGGCGTCGCGGTGGACCACCCTGCGCAAGATCACCATCCCGCTGCTCTGGGACACCGTGCAGGTCGCCTGGATCTACCTCGCGATCGCGGCCCTGGACGGGTTCATCCTGATCCAGCAGATGACCAACGGCGGCCCCAACTTCTCCTCCGACGTCATCGGCCTGCGGATGTACGAGACCGCGTTCGGCAGCGATAGCAAGTTCGGCTATGCCTCGGCGATCGGCGTGGTGCTGTTCTTCCTGACCCTCTCGGTGGCGGCGCTGGCGCTGCGGGCCGCCCGGCGTGATCGGATCGAGTACTCGTGACAACCCTCGACAGGACCGCGCCCGACGGCACGGCCGCAGCGGACCGGCCGGCGCCGCGGGACCGGAAGCTCCGCCGCGACGTCGGCGTCGCCAACATCTTCTCGCACTGGTTCCTGCTGCTCTGGGGCGCGTTGACCGTGCTGCCACTGCTCTGGATGTTCCTCAGCTCGTTCAAGAGCGACGGGGAGATCCTCTCCGACCCGTGGGGGCTGCCCGGTGCGCTGCGGTTCGAGAACTGGGCGCGTGCCTGGACCGAGGCGCACATCGGCCAGTACTTCCTGAACAGCGCGATCGTGGTGACCGGATCGCTCACCCTGACCATGCTGATGGGCGCCACGGCGGCGTACGTCTTCGCCCGTTACGAGTTCCGGGGCCGGCAGTTCCTCTACTACCTGTTCGTCGGCGGGATGATGTTCCCCGTCTTCCTGGCCCTCGTGCCGCTGTTCTTCGTGGTGCGCAACGCCGGTCTCTTCGGCACCTGGACCGGGCTGATGCTGGTGTACGCCGCCTACTCGTTGCCGTTCACCGTCTTCTTCCTCACCGCCTTCTTCCGGACCCTGCCGACCGCGGTCGCGGAGGCGGCGCTCATCGACGGGTGCGGTCACTTCCGGCTCTTCTTCCGGGTGATGCTGCCGATGGCGCGACCGGGACTGATCAGCATCGCGATCTTCAACTTCCTCAGTCACTGGAACCAGTTCATCCTGCCCCAGGTGCTGATGCAGGGCGACGACTCCAAGTGGGTGCTGGCGCAGGGGCTCACCGCACTGGCGGTAAGCCAGGGCTACCAGGGTGACTACAGCGGTCTCTTCGCCGGCCTGACGATCGCCACGCTGCCGGTGCTGGTCGTGTACGTCATCTTCCAGCGGCAGATCCAGTCGGGCCTGACCGCCGGCCAGCTCAAGTAGCCGCGTCCGTTACTGATTACCCGGTCGGGCGGCTGGCGCGGCTCGCTCCGTCGCCCTCCCGCCCCTGACCGACGGGCAGGAGGGCGACGGTCGGGGCGCGCTCGCTGTCGAGCTGCCCCAGCGGTGGGACCACGCGAGGCCGGACGGCTCAAGCTGGGTGGCTCCGACGGGTGGCCGGACGGCTCGGTCCGGTGGCACCGATCGGTGGGCTTCGGGCGACGGTGGTCTCACAGACGGGGCAGCTCGACAGCACGCCTCTCGCCGTCGCCCACCTCACGTCACTTCACGCCCTCTCGCCGCCGCTCACCTCACGTCACCTCACGTCACCTCGTTTCGCGCCACAGCCGCGGCGCGAAGAGGCGGCGGGGCCGGGTCAGGAGGCCGGTCAAGGGTCAGGAGGCCGGGCAGGGGGCGGTCAGGGGGCCGGTGGCACCAGGCGGGCGTGCAGGGCGACCGGATCGGTCACCTCGGGCAGGTCGCGGGCGGCGAGCCACGCCGCCGCGGCCGCGCCGTCGCCGGCCGAGCGCAGCACCGCGTCCGGCCACCGCTGGGCGACCTCGGCCCGGGCCGCCGCCGCCAGCGGGGTGTCGCCGGTCAGCAGCCCGCCGCCGAGCACGATCGGGGAGGCGTCGCCGGCCGGGCGGATCCGGGCGGTGCTCTCCGCCAGGTGGGTGGCGGCCTCGTCGATCAGCCCGCGGGCGACCGGCTCGCCGTCGACGGCGGCGGCGACCACCAGGGGCGCGAGCCGGGCCAGCTCTACCGGGGGCCGTCGGGTCACCGCCTGGATCAGCGCGTCGCCGGTGTCCCGGGGCCGGGGCGCCACCTCGGCGGAGCCCATCAGCTCGGTGAGCACCGCCGTCGCCAACCGCCCCGGGGCCTGCCCCCGGTCCAGGTCGGCCAGCAGCCGGCGGACCGCCTCCCGGCCCAGCCAGAAGCCGGAGCCGGCGTCGCCGAGCAGCCAGCCGTGACCGTCGGCGACCCGGTCCAGCCGCAGTTCGCGGACCTGTGCGGCGATCGCGCCGGTGCCGGCGATGACCACGGTGCCCTCGGGGCTCGCGGTGCCCGAGGCGTACGCGACCAGGGCGTCGCCGTGCACGTCGTACGGGCAGCGCAGGCCGGCGTCGCGCCAGGCCCGGTCGAAGGCGTCCCGGCCGGCGGGGTCGGCGAGCAGCCGGCCGGCCCCGGCCAGGCCGATGGTGCCGGCCCGGACCCGGGTGGGGTCGACGTCGGCGAGCGCCTCCCGCAGGGCGGCCAGGAGTTCGCCGGCGGCCCGCTCGGCGCCGTGGCTGGTGGGGTTGCCGCCGCCGGCCCGGCCGGTGCCGAGTCGGCGCCCGTCCAGGCTCAGGGCGGCCGCCCGGGTGGACGTACCTCCGACGTCGAGACCGACCACGACGGTGTCGGACATCGGCACCCACCTCCTTGATCAACGCCGCGTTCATGCTGGTCGGCCCGGCGTCGGAGGGCAAGGGCCGGGGGTCGTGGCGGGCTGTGCGCCAGGTAACAGTTTGAAAACTTCGACCACGGCCTTGACATGGAGGGGCCTTCAGTAAGAACTTTTACCACTAACGGTAAACAATCTTTTCGGAAAGGCGTCCCATGGTTGATCACGAGGTGGACATCTCCGCGGGGACCGCGGTGGTCGACGCCGACGCGGTCGACCGGCGGGCCGCGCTCGGGATCCCCTCCGACGGTGTGCTGGCGCGGGTCCGGGCCGGCGCGGGCGAGCTGACCGGGGCGCTGCGCCGGGTCGCCGAACACGTGCTCAGCGACCCGGAGGCGGCCGCCCGGGCGACCATCGTCGAGCTGGCCGAGCGCAGCGGCACCTCCCCGGCCACGATCACCCGGTTCTGCCGGGCGATGGGCTTCGACGGCTACGCCGACCTGCGGCTGGGCATCGCCGCCGAGACCGGCCGGGCCCGCTCGGCGGGCTGGACCGTCGACATCGGACGCGAAATCCAGCCGAGTGACCCGCTCTCCCGGGTGCTCGACCAGATCATGGCCGCCGACACCCGCGCCATGCACGACACCGCCGCGTTGCTCGACCTCGCCGAGGTCGAACGCGCCGCCGTCGCCATCGCCGGGGCGTCCCGGGTGAACATCTTCGGCGCCAGCGGCAGCGCCCTCGTCGGCGAGGAGATGCAGTTCAGCCTGCACCGCATCGGCGTGGCGGCCTGGGCCTGGAACGACGTCCACGAGGGCCTCGCCAGCGCGGCCCTGCTGCGCCAGGGCGACGTGGCGCTCGGCATCTCGCACACCGGCCAGACCCGGGAGACCATCGAAATGCTCGCCGAGGCCGGCAGCCGGGGCGCGACCACCGTGGCGCTGACCGGCTTCCCGCGCTCGCCGCTGGCCGAGCTGGCCGACATCGTGCTGCTCACCGCCAGCCAGGCCACCACGTTCCGCCCCGACGCGCTGTCGGCCCGGCACCCGCAGCTGGTCGTGCTCGACCTGCTCTACATCGCCGTCGCCCAGCGCACCCACGACCGCGCCCACGCGGCCTTCCGGCGCACCGCCCAGGCCGTCGACGGGCACAAGGCCGCCAAGGGGGCCACCGCATGATCAGCGCCCAGGGGTACGCCGAGGCGGTCCGTCCGGTGCTCGACCGGCTGGTCGACACCAGCGCCGACGGGATCGGCGCCGCCGCCGACCTGATCGCCACCAGCCTGCGCGCCGGCGGGGTGCTCCAGGCGTTCGGCGCCGGCCACTCCGAGGCGTTCGCCGGGGAACTGGTCGCCCGGGCGGGTGGACTCGTGCCCACCAACCGGCTCGCCATCCACGACCTCGTGCTGCACGGCGACGCCCCGCGCGACCTGCTCGCCGATCCGAAGCTGGAGCGCGACCCCGCCATCGCCCACCAGCTCTACGCACTGGCGGCCCCGCAGCCGCAGGACGTGTTCGTGGTGGCGTCCCAGTCCGGCATCAACGGCTCCGTGGTCGAGCTGGCGACGCTGGTCACCGACCGCGGCCACCCGCTGATCGCGGTCACCTCGGTCGAGCACACCGCCCGGGTCGCCCCACGGCACCCGTCGGGCCGGCGACTCGCCGATCTCGCCGACGTCGTGCTGGACAACGGCGCGCCGTACGGCGACGCACTGCTGCCGCTCGAGGGCGGCGGCGCGGTCTGTGCGGTCTCCTCGGTCACCGCGGCGCTGCTGGCGCAGCTGCTGACCGCCGAGGTCGTACGACGGTTCCACCAGGCCGGTGAGGTACCCCCTATCTACCTCTCCGCCAACGTCCCCGGCGGGGACGAGCACAACCACGCCCTCGAGTCGCGGTACGCCGGGCGTCTCCGGCGGACCGCCTGACCCGAACACCACAAGGAGAGACGACGATGTCGATTACCCCCGACAACCCGGCCGACCTGAGCCGCCGGACCGTGCTGCGCCGGGCCGCCGCAGTGGGCCTGCTCGCCACCCCGGCGGCCGGCCTGCTGAGCGCCTGCGCGACCAGCGGTGGCGACGAGAAGAACGAGCAGGTCGCCGGCGGCACCAAGAGCGCCACCAACCCGCTCGGCGTCCCCGAGGACGCCCCGATCGAGGTGGTCATCTTCAACGGCGGCTACGGCGAGAAGTACGCCACCGACGTGCACCAGCCGCTCTACAAGAAGGCGTTCCCGAAGGCCGAGGTCAAGCACCAGTCGACCCAGGCCGTGTCCACGGTGCTCCAGCCGCGGTTCGCCTCGGGCAACCCGCCGGAGTTCGTGAACAACTCCGGCGAGAAGCTGATGGACTTCGGCGCCCTGGTCGCCGACGGCCAGCTCCAGGACCTCACCGAGCTGTGGGACGCCCCGTCGGTCGACGACCCCAACAAGAAGGTCCGCGACACCGTGGTGCCGGGCACCGTCGAGGCCGGGTCGTTCAACGGCAAGCCGTACGTCCTGTACTACGTCTCCACCGTCTTCGGCATCTGGTACTCCGGCAAGCTGTTCAAGGACAACGGCTGGGCACCGGCGAAGAACTGGGGCGAGTTCACCGCGCTGCTCGACCAGATCAAGGCCAAGGGCATCACGCCGTACGGCTACGCCGGCGCGAACGCGGCCTACTACCAGTGGAACGTGATCCTCACCCACGCGGCGAAGATCGGCGGCACGGACGTGCTGAAGAACATCGACAACCTGGAGGACGGCGCCTGGCAGCAGGACGCGGTCAAGCAGGCCGCCGAGGCGTGGGCCGAGATCGGCGCCAAGTACGTCGACAAGAGCTTCGAGGGGCTCAAGCACACCGACGTGCAGCTGCGGCAGAACCAGTACAAGCTGGCCCTCTACCCCAGCGGCGACTGGCTGGAGGGCGAGCAGAAGAAGGACACCCCGTCCGGCTTCGAGTACCAGCTGATGCCGGTGCCGAGCCTGTCCGCCTCGGACAAGCTGCCGGCGACGGCGCTGCGGGCGACCGCCGGTGAGGGCTACTTCGTCTCGGCCAAGAGCAGGAACCCCAAGGGCGGCCTGGAGTACATGCGCCAGATGCTCTCGGTGGCCGGCGCGAAGGGCTTCACCGAGGTGGTCAAGGCCCCGACGGTGCTGACCGCCGGCTCGGAGGGCTTCGCCTTCCCGCCGGGTGTGGCCAGCTCGCAGGCCGCGCTCAAGGCCGCCGGCCAGGACGTGTTCAACCTGTACTTCGACGGCTGGTACAAGGAGCTCGACACGGAGGCGCGGACGGCCACCAACGAGCTGATGTTCGGCCGGATCAAGGCGGACGCCTTCGTGGAGCGGATCCAGAAGCGCGCCGACGCGATCAAGAAGGACAGCTCCGTCACCAAGTTCAAGCGCTGATCGAACGGAGCGTAGGGGTCATGCGGCACGGCAAGTATCCGTTCGTGATCGGGTTCCTCTTCGTCCCGGTCACGCTGTACGTGGTCTTCGTCATCGCGCCGTACGCGCAGGCGTTCCAGATCTCGATGACCAACTGGCGGGGGCTCTCCGCCCCGCAGTGGGTGGGCTTCGACAACTTCCGGAGGTTGTTCGACGACGACAACTTCTGGAAGGCGGTCCAGCACCACGGCGTACTGCTGCTTGCCCTGCCGCTGATCACCATCGCCATCGCGCTGTTCTTCTCGTTCCTGCTCAACGTGGGCGGCAAGAGCAGTGGCGGGCAGCGCCAGGGGGTCTGGGGGTCGAAGTTCTACCGGGTGGTGTTCTTCTTCCCCCAGGTCCTGGCGGTGGCCATCATCGCGGTGCTGTTCCAGACGGTCTACCGGCCCAACGAGTCCGGCCTGATCAACGGCGTGCTGATGAAGCTCGGCTTCGACCCGGTGCTCTTCCTGGTCCGGCCGAACCTGGCCCTCTGGTCGATCCTCGCGGTGCTGGTCTGGCAGGCGGTCGGCTTCTACGTGGTGCTCTTCTCGGCGGGCATGGCCTCCATCCCCGGCGAGATCTACGAGGCCGCCGAGATCGACGGGGCGAGCCGGGTGACGCTCTTCTTCCGGGTCACCCTGCCGCTGCTCTGGGACACCCTCCAGGTGGCCTGGGTCTACCTGGGCATCGCCGCGTTCGACGCGTTCGCCATCGTCTCCGTGCTCTCGGTGGACGGCGGCGGCCCGGACGGCGCGACCACCGTGCTGGCCATGGAGATCTACCGCAACGCCTTCGTCTACTCGAAGTACGGCTACGCCTCGGCCATGGGCGTGGCGCTGTTCTTCCTCACCATCACGTTCGCGGCGTTGACGCTGCGGCTGACCAAGCGGGAAAGCGTGGAGTACTGATGAACCCGCAGACGAAGCTGCCGCCGACACCGGCGGCGCTACCGCCGAAGACCGTCAAGCCGGGCGCCGCGGGTGGGCGCGGGCGCGGGGACCGACGCTCGGAGGCCCGGCTGTTCGCCGGCCTCGGGCACGTGGCGCTCGCGGTCTGGGCGGTGATCGTGATCGTGCCGATCCTCTGGACCTTCCTCGCCTCGTTCAAGAACACCACGGAGATCTTCAGCAGCCCGTGGACGCTCCCGGCGGAGCTGCGGTTCGAGAACTACGCCCGGGCGTGGAACAAGGCGAACGTCGGCCGCTACTTCCTCAACAGCGTGATCGTGGTGACGTGCAGCACCTTCGGCACCATGCTGTTCGGTTCGATGGCCGCGTACGTGTTGGCGCGCTACAAGTTCTGGGGCAACCGGGCGATCTACTACCTGTTCGTCTCGGGGCTGGCCTTCCCGGTGTTCCTGGCCCTGGTGCCGCTGTTCTTCGTGGTGAAGAACATGGGGCTGCTGGACACCCACACCGGGCTGGTGCTGGTCTACATCGCCTACTCGCTGCCGTTCACGGTCTTCTTCCTGGCCGCGTTCTTCAAGACGCTGCCGGCGTCGGTCGCCGAGGCGGGGATGATCGACGGCTGCTCGCACACCCGGCTGTTCTTCCAGGTGATGCTGCCGATGGCCAAGCCGGGTCTGATCAGCGTGGGGATCTTCAACATCATCGGCCAGTGGGCGCAGTACCAGTTGCCGCTCGTGCTGCTCTCCAACGCCAAGGACAAGTGGGTGCTCACCCAGGGCATCGCGGACATCTCGGTCAACGCCGGCTACGAGGCCGACTGGTCCGGCCTCTTCGCGGCCCTGACCATCGCCATCCTCCCCATGATCGTCGTCTACGCGATCTTCCAACGGCAGATCCAGTCCGGCCTCACCTCCGGCGCGGTGAAGTGACCTGACCCGGGCGGTCGACGCGGTGCCCGCCGACGTCGACCGCCCGGCCGGGCGGGGCCGACGTCAGGAATGCCAGGAGCGCCAGAGGGCGGCGTACGGGCCGCCGGCGCGGATCAGCTCGTCGTGGCTGCCGAGCTCGGTGATCCGGCCGTCCTCCAGCACCGCCACCCGGTCGGCGTCGTGCGCGGTGTTGAGCCGGTGCGCGATGGCGATCACGGTCCGCCCGCCGAGCAGGGCGGCCAGGGCCCGCTCGGTACGCCGTGCCGTGGTCGGGTCGAGGGCGGCGGTCGCCTCGTCGAGGATCAGCGTGTGCGGGTCGGCGAGCACCAGCCGGGCCAGCGCGAGCTGCTGGGCCTCGGCCGCGCCGAGCGGATGCGCGCCGTCGCCGAGGCGGGTGTCGAGGCCGTCGGGCAGCCGGGTGTACCAGTCGGCGCCGACGGTGGCCAGCACCGCGCGCATCCGGTCGTCGGTGGCTTCCGGGGCGGCGAAGGCGAGATTGTCGCGCAGCGTACCGATGAAGACGTGGTGCTCCTGGGTGACCAGTGCGATGCGTCGCCGCCGCTCGGCCGGGTCCAGGTCCGTGACAGGGCAGCCGCCGACGCTGACCTGCCCTTCCCGGGGCGGGTCGATGCCGGCGAGCAGCCGGGCCAGGGTGGACTTCCCGGCCCCCGACGGCCCGACGACCGCCAGCCGCTCGCCGGGGCGCACCGCCAGGTCGATGCCGTGCAGCACATCGGGCCCGTCCCCGTACCCGAACCGGGCGCCGCGCACGACCAGCCGTTCGCCGGCCGGCGCGGCGGCCCGGCCGGGCGACTCCGGTGGCACCTCGCCGACGCCGAGCACCCGGGCGAACGAGGCGAAGCCGCGCTGCGCCTGCTCCGTCCACTGCAGGATCCGGTCCAGCGGGTCGATCGCCTGTTGCAGGTAGAGCGCCGCGGCGACCACCGCGCCGAGCGACACCTCGCCCCGGGTGAGCAGGAAGCCACCGGCCAGCAGCACCGCCGCGACGGGCAGCGGGTAGCTGGCCTCGATCGCGGTGAAGAAGACGGAGCGCAGCGCGAGGGTGGCCCGCCGGGCCGACCACACCCGGGCGATGCGCGCGTCGCCGTGCCCGAGCCGCTCGTCGGCGAGGCGGAACGCCTCGACCGTACGGGCCCCCTCGGCGGTGCTGGTCAGCGTCTCGGTCAGCTCGGCGGCGGCCGCCCCCTCGGCCAGGTAGGCGGGGCTGGCCCGCCGCAGGTACCAGCGGGTCACCCCCACGATCGTCGGCAGCCCGGCCAGGGCGGCCACCCCGAGCACCGGGTGCAGCAGGAAGACCGCCCCGAACAGCAGCGTCAGCTGCACCGAGGCGATGACGATGGTGGGCACCACGTCCCGGACCGTGATGCCGACGGTGGCCACGTCGACCGAGCTGCGGGTGGCCAGCTCCCCGGACCCGGCCCGTTCGACGACGGCGACGGGGAGGTTCAGCGTCCGGTCGACGAACTCCTCGCGCAGCCGGGCCACGGCCCGCTCGCCGAAGCGGTGGCCGGCGTACTGCGCGTAGCGCGACAGCAGCGTCTGCACCAGCACGCAGGCCACGATCGCCAGGGCGAGCCGGTCGACGGTGCCGACGCCCGTCCCGGCGGAAACCCGGTCGACGACGGCGCCGAGCAGCCACGGCGGGGCGAGCCCCGCGACCGTGGCCGCGACGTGCAGCGCCAGCACGGCTGCGACGGCGCGCCGGTCCCGGCTGATCAGCTCCCACGTCGCCCGGCGTACGGCGGCCCGGTCGGCGACCGGCAGCCCGTTCACCGCGGCACCCGCTCGGCGTCGGCGTCGTCGCGCGCCACCAGCCGCCGGTAGCCCGGGTCGGCGTCCAGCAGGTCGGCGTGCCCGCCGGCGCCGACGACCCGCCCCGCGTCCAGGTGTGCGACCCGGTCGGCCCGCCCGAGCAGCAGCGGCGAGGTGGTGAACACGACGGTGGTACGGCCGGCCCGGGCCTCCCGCAGCCGCGCGGCGATGCGGGCCTCGGTGTGCGCGTCCACCGCCGAGGTCGGCTCGACGAGGATCAGCACCTCCGGATCGGCGAGCAGGGCCCGGGCCAGCCGCACCCGTTGCCGCTGACCGCCGGAGAGGGAACGGGCCCGGGTGTCCAGCGGGGTGTCGAGCCCGTGCGGCAGCGCGTCGACCACGTCCTCGGCCGACGCGGCGTGCAGAGCGGCGGCGATCCGCTCGTCGTCGGCGTCGGGGCGGGCCCCGCGCAGCATCTCCCGCAGCGTCCCGGCGAACAGGTACGCGTCGTGCTCGGCGAACAGGATGCGAGTTCGCACCTCGTCGAGTCCGACGCCGGTCAGCGGTGCCCCGCCCCAGGTCACGTCGCCGACGACGTACCGGCCGAGCCGGTCGGCCAGCGCGACGGCGTCGGCCGGATCGGTGGCGGCGACCGCGGTGAGCCGGCCGGCGGGCACGGTCAACCCGCTCGCCGGGTCGTGCAGGTCGGCGGGGCCGTCCGGGGCGGCGGCCCGCACCGGCCGCCGGGCGTCGGGAACCGGTGCCGCGCCGAGGGAGGACGGCAGGGGGCGCGGGCCGCCGACACCGTCCGGCGGCACGGCGAGCAGGGCGATGATCCGACGGGCGGCGACCCGGCCCCGGATCAGCTGGTGGCTGCCCTCGAGCAGGAACCAGACCGGCACGATGAGCGTGGCGACGTAGCCGTAGACGGCGACCAGCTCCCCGACGCTGATCTCGCCGGTCACCGCCATCCGGGCCGCCAGCCACACCACCGCGGCGAGGAAAAGCCCCGGGACGGCGACCGTGGCCGCGTCGATCCAGCTGTTCACCGCCCCCACCCGGTAGCCCTCGGCGAGCAGGTCCCGGGACCGGGCGGCGTACCGGCGGGCGAACAGGCCCCGGCCGCCCACCCCGGCGAGCACCCGCAGCCCGGCCACGATGTCGCCGGAGCGGGTGGTCAGCTCGCCCTGCTGCTGCCGGTAGGCCGACTCCACCCGGTCCAGCCGGCGCAGCAGGGGGGCGACTACCAGGCCGACCGTCGGCACGCCCACCAGCACGCAGAGCGCGAGCAGCGGTGAGATCGACCAGAGCACGACGGCGACGACCACGTACGCGACCACCGCGCCGACGCCGGGTCCGGTGATCGTCAGCACCTGCGCGACCCGGTCGACGTCGGTGCCGCCGACCGTGGCCACCTCGCCCGCCGCGCTGCGGCGGGGCAGCACCGCGCCGACCCGGGACAGGTGGCGCAGCACCACGGCGGCCGACCGGGCCTTCGCGTCCTCCCGGATGAAGGTCATCGTGCGGTGCCGCATGATGCCCAGGTAGGCCAGCGCCGCGCCGGCGACGACGATCGCGGCGACCCACAGGGTCAGGGCCCGGGTGTCGCCGGGACGCAGCCCGTCGTCCACGGCCCGGGAGATCAGGTAGGGCCGGACCGACAGCCCGGTCATCCAGGCCGTGCCGAGCAGTGCGCCCCGCAGCACCCGCCACGGCTGGCAGCGGGCCAGCCACCACAGGTACCGCAGCGGCCCCCTGGTGTCCGGAATTCCTGGGTCGGGATGGGGGATCCGTGGTGGCACCCGCCCACGCTACCGAGCCGGCTGTCGCCGCATCGACCCGTTTCCACCGTCGACGTAGCGTTGACGTGTGACACCGGAGATGGGTCAGTTGGCCGAGATCCGAGCTGCCCGTTGCCGACTCGACGAGCAAGAGTTGGAGCTCATCGACCGCGCCCGCTACCAGGGTGCGACATGGGCGCAGATCGCTGCCGCGCTGGGACTCGGTAGTCGGCAGGCTGCGGAGCAGCGTCGCCAACGTCTGGCGGCAGCCCGGTGGTCCCGGCGGCAGAACCTCGATCTTCACTATTCGCCGCGGATCGCGGCGTTGCGGACCGCGATAGCGGATCTTCATCGCTGGATCGATGTGGATCGAGGTTGGGATAACCGGTTCCGGCGGGCGGCGCTCATACGAAGTACGGCAGAGGCCGCGCTCGATGCCGCTCCGGGCTCGCTCTACGCGCTGGCATCGCATGTCGCCGCCGACCTCGCCGAGGCGGGGTGCCAACGGTTGCCGAGGCCCGTTCGAGCGGTCGCCGCGAGCCTGGAGGCGGGGCTGTCAACGAAAGCTTGACAGCCGCCAGCGGCGTTGCCTTGCTGAGGCTCAAGTAATGAGGATGAGTCACCTCGGCTCAACCTTGGAGGCCTCATGCGCCGCAATGCTGGACTTTTCGTGGCGATATCGCTGCTGTCGGGCTTCGGTGGCAGCGCCATGTCCCTGGTAGCCGGGATCTGGCTCCTTGACCTCACCGGTTCCAGCAGCCTCGCGGCCCTCGCCGGGCTATGCGTGTATGCCCCGGTACTTGCTGGCCCGTGGCTGGGAGGTCTCTTCGACCGGGCGCCGGCGCGACCACTGATCATCGCAGTCAACCTCACGTTGGCCGCCGTCCTGCTGAGTCTGTTCGCGGTGCGGGGACCCGGCGAAACCTGGCTGATCTTCGCCGTCCTGTGCGCCTACGGGCTCGGCCACGTGGTGATTGAGGCGGGCGAGACCGCGCTGCTGCCGTCATCGCTGTCACCTGCGGAACTCGGCCATGTCAACGGCTGGCGTTCGAGTGCTCAGGAAGGCATGAAGCTCGTGGCTCCACTGGCCGGCGCGGGCCTCTACGCATGGCACGGTGGTCACGTGGTGGCCGTCCTCAGCGCGGCCGTGCCCGTCCTGGTCGCCATCCTGTACGCGAGAGTGCGACTGACCCGTACGCCAGCCGACCGTCCGCAGGAGCGGCAGCGCGGCCTCCGCGCAGGGCTCGCCATCCTGTTCGGGCAACCGGTGGTGCGCGTCACCGTCGCACTCGCCGCAGTGTCCATTGCCATGTCCGGCTTCACGACCGCGGCCGTCTACGCGATCGTCATCGGGGTGCTTGGCCTGCCGCCTGCGTTCCTCGGCGTGCTGGCCGGTGCCCAGGGCGCCGGGTCCATCCTCGGCGGACTGATCGTCGGCCCACTCATCGCTCGTCGGGGCCCAGTTGCTGTCGGCATCGCCGGCACGGTGCTGTTCGCAGCCGGCTGCCTGGCACGCTGCCTGCCCTGGTGGCCGGTCACGGTTGCCGCCTCGGTGGTCGCCGGCATCGGCCTGCCCTGGACCCTGGTCGCAGCGGTGACCGCAGTGCAGACGCACACACCGACGGCGTTGCTCGGGCGAGTCGCCGCGACGGCCAACACCGTGATGTTCGGGCCGATCGCTCTGGCGATCCCGCTCGGCTCCGCGGCTGTTCACCTCGGCAGCCGCCCGTCACTCATCGCAGCTGCCGGGATCTGCCTGACTTCTGTCGTAACCATCTTCTACCGCTCACCGATGCGGCGGAGCGTAACCGCGTCCACCAACTGCTTCGGCAGCCAACCCCGCCCACCTGTGCGGTCACAGCAGTAGACGTTGTTGCGGTGGGGTGGGTCGCGGGGAGTGTCGTAGGAACGAGGCAGAATCGCGTTCGTGCTGGTGGCGGTGGTGTCGGATGAGCGGGGCGGGGGAGCCCTGCAACCCCTCGACGCTGCCGGGGCTCCTGTCGGCCCGGTCGAGCCGGCGGCCGACCTGGCCGCCGCGGTGGCCGCGCGCGAGCGGGCCGCCCACCCGCGCTGGGTGTGGGCGTCCGGCGCCACGGTCTACCCTGCGCTGCTGCGCGCCGGGGTGCGGGTGGAGCGCTGCCACGACGTGGAGCTGACCGAGGCCCTGCTGCTCGGGCACGCCGGCCGCTGGGGCGAGCCCCGCGCGCTCGCCGCGGCGTGGGCGCGGCTCACCGGCGCTGCACCGAGCAGTCCCGGGTGCCCAGGCCCCGAAGCGGCTGGCGATGCAGCGCGCGGAGTGGTGGGGGCTGCTCAGCGCCGGCCCGCTGGACCTGCTGGCCCGGGTGTCCCGACCGGCGG
>NZ_JBFAAF010000033.1:0-79415 GCF_040639595.1 Micromonospora sp. NPDC023814 | reverse complement strand
TGACCCCGATACTCCCGAACCCGCTTCTGCCCCGGCTGAACACCCATCGCTTCACCTCTCCGACAAGGTGTTGCGACGACCGGTTGAATCCGCCCGGTGAGCGCGGCGGTCGTCCGGGGCGGTGTGCCGGCGGGGGCACGCCCGTCCCGGATCTCGGTGATCCGCTGCTGGCCCCACGCCCGTCACTACGGGCCACGACGGTCGCGTCAGTACGCCGGCGCCCGCATCAGCACCGCGCCGTCGGCGCCGAGCACGGTGATCTCCGTGAACTCGACCGCGCTGGCGGTCCAGCTGTCGGCCCGGACGATGTACGTCCCGTTGACCACCGGCGCCTCGACGCTGTAACCGCGGTCGGTCCGCACCCGCACACGCGTCGCACCCTCGGGCGCGAGCCCCTCCATCACGCTCGCGTAACCCAGGGGGAGATCGCTCAGGGTGAGCACGGTTACGCCGCCGGCGACGGCACAGGTGCGCGGCGGGCAGTACAGCGGGTCCTGCCCCGGGTCCATCCGGCTGCTGCTCGAAATCCTGAGGTCGCCCCCGGGACGGGCCAGGCAGAAGGCGAGATCGGTGCCGTTGACGACGATGGCGGCGCGGCGTCCGTCGCGCCACTCCACGGCGTTGACCAGCCGGTCGCCCGGGCCACCCACCCGGCACTGGGTCAGCACATCGGCGCGTTCCGGCTCCACCATCGCGGTCAGCGGCCGGCCCGGCCCGGCGTCGCCGAGCAGTCGCGGCCCGACCTGCCACAACCCGACCCCGACGACCAGCACGAACGCGGTTGCCAGTGCGGTCGCCAGCGTGCCCGGCCAGCCGCGTCGCGTGGGGCTCTCGGCCCGCTGGACGATCTCACCCAGCGGGGTGACCGGCAGCCGCTCGTCGGCGAGCAACCGGTCGAAAGCGTCACGGACCTGCTGCTTCGGGTCAGTCATCGAGGTGCTCCCTGAGGGCGGCGAGTCCACGGTGCAGAAGGGTCTTGACGGTGCCGGCGGGGCAGCCGAGCGTCTCGGCGATCTCCCGCTCCGGCAGGTCGAGGTAGTAGCGGAGGAACAACGCGGCGCGCTGCCGGGGCCGGACCCGGCGCAGCGCCGCCCGTACCGACGCGGACTCGTGCGGCGCCGTGACCGGGTGCGTCGGGTCGGCGAAGGCGTGCCGCCGTTCGAGGATGCGCCGTCGTACCCAGGAGGTGCAGCGGCTGGCCACCGCCCGCCGCAGCCAGCGCTCCGGTTCCCGCACCTGGGCGCGGCGGCGGTACAGGTCGATGAACGCCTCCTGGACGATGTCCTCCGCCGCGGCGGCGCTACCCGTGGTCAGGTACGCGAACGCCACCATCCCGCGGAAGTGCCGCTCGTACGTCGTCCCGAAGACGTCGTCCGCGACGTCCGCGAGCGCTGTCCGGCCTGTCATGCCCACTCCGCTCCCGCCCGCCGTCGAAGCGGGCGACACCGTACAGGCGCACGACGGCCGGCGACGGTTTCAGCCATCGGCGACCCCGCCGGGGGTGGATGGGTTCACAGGTAGCCGGGCCAGCGGCCGGCGACGCCCCGCTGTCCGCCGAACCGCTGTCGATGGGCATGCTCGTGGTCCGGGTGGTGCTGCTGACGGCGCTGGCCGCGTGGGCGTGCCGGCGCGGCGAGGGTCGACGGTTCAGCTGACGTTTCGTCCGATCCGCCCCGTGGCGCGGCGGGTCGGTGCCACGATGCCGGCAGGGGCGTGCCGTCGTGGTCGCCCCCCGCCGAGAGGGGTCGACGTGAGCACCGTCCCGCCGGGCACGCCCTGCTGGGCCGACCTCGCCACCCCCGGTCTCGCCGACGCGCGACGGTTCTACCCGGAGCTGTTCGGGTGGACGGGCCGGATAGACCCGGAGCCCGAGGCGGGCGGCTACACGGTCTTCCTGCTCGGCGGACGGGCGGTGGCGGGCGCGGGACCGCCGGCCATCCCCGACCAGGTGCCGATCTGGTCGACGTACCTGGCGACGGACGACGCGGACCTCGTGGCCGGCCGGGTCGAGCGGGCCGGCGGGCAGGTGGTGGTGCCGCCGTTCGAGGTGTTCGACCGGGGGCGGATGGCGGTCTTCACCGACCCGGCCGGGGCCGCCTTCAGCGTCTGGCAGCCGATGGCGATGCCGGGGGCCGAGGTGTTCGACACCCCGGGCGCGCTGACCTGGACCGAACTGGTCACCCCCGACCCGGACGGCGCCAAGGTCTTCTACGAGCTGGTCTTCGGCTGGCACCCGGACGACCAGCCGGCAGGCCCGATCACCTACACCGGCTGGCGGCTCGGCACCCGGATCGTGGCCGGCATGGTGCCGCCGCTGGGCGACGGGTTCCCGGCGGACACGCCCGCGTACTGGTCGGTGTACTTCGCGGTGGCCGACGCCGACGCGGCCGCCGCCCGCGCCGCCGAGCTGGGCGGCACGATCCTAGTCCCGCCCCAGGACGCCCCGGCGGGCCGCTTCGCCGCCCTCCGCGACCCCCACGGCGCCCTCTTCAACATCCTCACCCGCCCCTAGAGGGTGCGTATCGAGGTCCGTGTCGGTAGTTGGCAGTTCATCGACGCGATCCGGTGGCGGATCCGGGTCGGTGCCCCGTGGCGGGACGTCCCGGCCTGCTACGGCTCCTGGCCGGCGGCGTACGCGTTGTTCCGCCGCTGGCAGCGCGACGGGACCTCGGCCCGCATCATGACCGCGTCGCAGACCCTCGCGGACGCGGCCGGCCGCATCACCTGGGACGTGTCTGTGGGCTCGACGACCGCCCGAGCGCCCCAGCATGCCGCTGGCGCCCGGAAAAGGGGATCTGCAGGCAGAAACGCCTGGTGGCTACACATCGCCGCGATCAACGAATGGCTTCGACCCACTTCAGATACACGCTCTACTCGCTCTTGGGCCAGATGAGGCCCTGGTCGGTCCAGGTGACACCCTTGTTGTGGCAGAGGCAGAACGGGTGGCCGACGGGGTCGGTGTAGACGCGCCAGCCGTAGCCGTCGGGGCCGATGGAGTCCTGCTGCAGGGTCGCGCCGAGGGCCAGGACGCGGCTCTGTTCCGCCTCGATGTCGTCAACTTCGAAGTCGAGATGGAACTGCTTGGGGTGCTCGCTGTCGGGCCACTGCGGGGCGCGGTAGTTATCCACCCGGATAAAGGCCAGCTCGATCTCGCCAAACCGGATACCGGCCCAGTTGCCGTGGCTGCCCTCCTTGACCGGGCGACCCGTCACCTCTGAATAGAAGGCTGCCAGCTCCATCGTGTCCGGGCAGTCGATGATGAAATCGGTGAGTCGCAGCATCCGGCGATCTTGCCACAAGATCAAACAGCCGGAGTGTGAGACAGGCCCTACCCCCCCTCGCCCACCCATCCCGCCCCCACTCACGTTGATCATGAGGTTGTTGCGGCGACACGCCGGGCGGGCGACAACAACTTCATGATCAACGGCAGGAGCCCGGGGGGCGGGAGCGCGGGGGCGGGAGGGGGGAGGGAAGTCAGGGGTGGGGGTGGGGGCGGACGGGGACTACCAGGGGGCCGTGGTCGCCGTCGACGACGCGGACGGTGGCGCGGTACCAGGTGGCGAGGAGCTGCTCGGTCAGCACCTCGCGCGGGGTGCCGGCGGCGACCACCCTGCCGTCGGCGAGGAGCACCATGCGGTCGGCGTACTCGCCGGCTATCGAGAGGTCGTGCATCGTGGCGAGCACGGTCAGGCCGTGCTCACGGCGGAGCCGGTCGACCAGCTCCAGCACCTCCTGCTGATGGCCGATGTCCAGGGCGCTGGTCGGCTCGTCCAGCAGCAGCAGGGTCGCGCCCTGGGCCAGCGCCCGGGCCAGGAAGACCCGCTGCCGCTCGCCGCCGGAGAGGGTGGCCAGCTCCCGGTCCCGAAACCCGGTCAGGTCCAGCCCGTCGAGCACGTCGTACGCGGCGGCCAGGTCGGCGGCCGACTCCCGGCCCAGCGGCGGGATGTACGGGGTGCGGCCCAGCAGCACGTAGTCGAGCACCGACATGCCCGCCGGCACGACCGGGGACTGCGCCACGGTCGCCACCACCCGGGCCCGGTCGCGGCGGCGCAGCGCCTCGCTCGGCGTACCGAAGAGGGAGATCGCGCCCGGCGCGGACAGCAGGCCGCCGACGGCGCGCAGCAGGGTCGACTTCCCGGCGCCGTTCGGGCCGATCACGGTGACCCACTCGCCCGGCGCGACGGTCAGGTCGACGCCGCCGAGGATCGGCGTGCCGTCGAGGCGGACGTGCAGGTCGCGGACCTCGACGGCGGGGACGGTCGTCCGGTCACCGCCGGCCGGCGGCTGCGGGGCGGGCAGGCGCGTCCCGCCGTCCGCCGGCCGCGGTGCCGGCGCACGTCGCGCGCTCATCCGAGTACCCGCCGGGAGGTGCGCAGGACCAGGACGAAGAACGGGCCGCCGAGCAGCGCGGTGACCACGCCGATCGGCACCTCCGCCGGGGCGGCGACGGTGCGCGCGACCACGTCCGTCAGGGCCAGGAAGGCGCCGCCGAAGAGCAGCGAGAGCGGCAGGATCACCCGGTAGCTCGATCCCGCCAGCAGCCGTACGGTGTGCGGCACGATGATCCCGACGAAGCCGATCAGCCCGGAGGCGGAGACCGCGGCGGCGGTGCCGAGCGAGGCGGCGGCGATCAGCAGGTAGCGGGACCGCTGCGGGTGCAGCCCGAGGCCGGTCGCCTCGTCGTCGCCGACGGAGAGCACGTCCAGCTCCCGCCGGTGCAGCAGCACCACCAGGGCGGTGAGGAGGAAGTACGGCAGCACCAGCCGGACGTCGTGCCAGCCGGCGGTGGCGAGCCGCCCGAGCAGCCAGGAATAGACCTGCTGGATGCTGTCGGAGTTGCGTTGCAGCAGGTAGGTCTGCCCGGCGGAGAGGAACGCGGAGACGGCCACCCCGGCCAGGATCAGCGTCGCCGTGGAGCGGGCGCGCCCGCCGGACGCCCCGAGCAGGTAGGTCATCGCCACCGCGCCGAGCGCGCCGACGAAGGCGGCCAGCGGGATGGTGAGCGGCAGCCCGGTGAGTGCGCCGCCCGCCCCCACCCCGAGGGTGATCACGGCGGTGACCGCCAGCCCGGCGCCGGCCGCCACCCCGAGCAGGTACGGGTCGGCCAGCGGGTTGCGGAAGACGCCCTGGTAGCAGCCGCCGGCCAGGGCGAGCAGCCCGCCGACCAGCAGGCCGAGCACCACCCGGGGCAGCCGCAGCTCGGTGACGATGGCGATCTCCCGCTCGGTCAGCCCGCTGTCGATGTGTACCCCGGGGACGAGGTTGAGCAGCTCGGCCGCGACGCTGCCCGGCGGCAGGCTGACCGGGCCGAGCGACACCCCGGCGACCAGGGCGACCAGCACGGCGGCGACGCCGGCCACGAGCCAGCGCGGCCGCAGCCCGGCGGGCCGGGACGCGGGGAGCGTCCCGGCCCGCCGGGTGGGTCGTGCCGTGTCGAGGGCCTTGGTCATCGACGGGCGCGGCTCACGCGGGCACCTTGGCGACCGCGTCGATGATGGCCCGGAGCAGGTCCACGACGCGGGGGCCCCAGCGCGAGGCGACGTCGTCGTCGAGCGCGACGACCTGGTTGTTCTTGACCGCGGTGATGCCCGCCCAACCGGCGCGCGCCTTGACCGTCTCCGCGCTCTGCTGGCAGCACTTGGTGTCGGCGAGGAAGACGAAGTCCGGGTCCGCCTTGACGATGACCTCCTGCGACAGCTGCGGGTAGCCGCCGTTCTTGCCGTCGGCGTCGGCCGGGTCGGCGATGTTCTCCAGGCCGGCCATGGCGTAGAGCGAGCCGATGAAGGTCTTGCTGGTGGCGGTGTACAGCTCCGGGCCGAGCTCGTGGTAGTAGGTCAGCTTCTCGGCGCGCTGCGGCAGGCCGGCGACCAGCTTGGCGATGTCGTCCTTCATCCGCTTGGTCACGTCGGCCGCCTCGCCCGCGTGGCCGGTGAGCGTGCCCAGCTCGGTGATCTGCCGGTACGAGTCGTCCAGCGTGGTCGCGGCCGGGGTGAGGTAGACCGGGATCTTCAGCGTGGTGAGCTGCTCGACGATCTTGTTGCGGTCGTCCGAGAGCACCACCAGGTCGGGGCTCTTGCCGGCGATCGCCTCGGCGTTCGGGGAGAAGCCGGAGAGGTCGGTCTTCGGCGCGTCCGGCGGGTAGTTCGAGTTGTCGTCGACGGCCGTCACCTGCGGGCCGGCCCCGATCGCGAAGAGCATCTCGGTGGCCGACGCCGACAGCGACACGATCTTCTCGGGCCGCTTGTCGAGGGTGAGCTTGCCGACGGTGACCGGGTAGGCGGCCGCCGCGGAACTGCCGCCGGC
This sequence comes from Micromonospora sp. NPDC023814, assembly GCF_040639595.1. Classification (NCBI taxonomy): domain Bacteria; kingdom Bacillati; phylum Actinomycetota; class Actinomycetes; order Micromonosporales; family Micromonosporaceae; genus Micromonospora; species Micromonospora sp. NPDC023814. The sequence continues at coordinate 73,112 of NZ_JBFAAF010000033.1, read as the reverse complement.
GGCGGGCGTGTCGGTGGTCTTCTCGGCGCAGGCCCCGAGGGCCAGCGCGGCCACCGCGAGGGTCGCGGCGAAGAACCGGGGGGTACGTCTGAGCATCTGTCCTCCTGTCGGTCGAGGAGCGTGGTGCTTCGCCGACAGGGACCTCGTGCGCCCGTCCGCGAGGCGCCCTTCCTCGAGAGCGCGAGTCGCGACCACTGACGCAGGCGACCTGGCTCGTCCCCGCCGCACCCGGCCTCGGCCGGGAGTGGTGGGGCATCACAGTTGCGGGACAGCGCCGGTTTCGCACCGGCTTCGCTGCTAGTGGTCGGTAGAACCGTAGCGCACGCCCCGGACGTGCCTCGTCGATCCAGGTCGCATCGGCGCTTGTTGATCTACAACAGCAGCGATATGCCCTGGATCGACGCGTGCTGGGGGGTGGTGGGGCCCCGCCGGGGGCGGAACGGGGCCCCACCGGGCTCAGGAACTCGTGATGGTGACGTTGTCCACAGCCGCCTCGACCAGGCTCGCGCCCGAGGCGTCCGCCGCCTCGACCAGGATCCGCACCGACTGGCCGGCGTACGGGGTGAGGTTGGCGTTCGCCACCGCCCAGGCGCCGTTGCGGTTGGTGGCCGCCCCGGACTGCGTGAACAGGGCGGTGGTGCCGCCGTTGTGCACCACGCTGACCCGGAAGTAGTCGGCCGACGAGGCGTTCGACCCGTGCGCCAGGTACCAGGCCAGCGAGAGCGTCAGCGTGCCCGAGGACGGCAGGGTCACCGCCGGCGACCGGGCGCTGGTCACGCCGCCGTCGACGTCGTAGTCGCCCGCCCCGGTGCCGGCCAGCCGGCCGGTGACCAGGTCGTTGCTTCCGCCGTACGGGGTGAGCTGCTTGGCGCCGCTGGAGGTGGTCGCCTGGGCGGCGCCCCGCTCCCACGCCCCGAGGGTCGCGGTGTCGGTGCCGTTCGGGTTGGTGGTCCACCCGGTGGCCGTCTCGAAGGTGTCCGACCAGACCGTGGTGCCGCCGCCACCGCCGCAGTACTGCGCCTCCTTGCCGATGACCCGGTACGGGCAGTCGGCGTACTCGCTGAGCAGCAGCACCGCCTCCCGGTTGCGCGAGGTCTGGGCGGGGATCACCTCGTCGGGCGGGTAGAAGCCGCCACCGAGGGACGAGCCCGGGTACATCTCGAAGGTGTACGCCCAGATGCCGTGCTGCCCCCACATCCAGTCGATGCTGTCGCCGTCGGTGATGTAGAGGTCGCTGGACTGCTGCGGGGTGTAGCCGTTGGTGTTCGCCATCTGCTGACCGAGGGTGGCGAAGGTGTTGTACTGGTCGGCGCTCATGCCGGGAGCGGTGTTGTTGTAGGTGTAGCCGAACGGCCAGAGCACCAGCTCCGAGTACGTGTGGAAGTCGATGTTGGCCTTGATCTGCTGCGTGCCGCCGACCACCCGGCTGTTGACGAAGTTGCGCAGCGCCGCGGTCTCCGGGGCCGAGAACGCCGACGGGCCCCGGTAGGTCTCCGACGAGGTCGAGCCGGACGAGCCGCCGCAGCAGCCCCACTGGTAGGACCAGTTGCGGTTCAGGTCGGTGCCCACGTACGACGAGCCGCTGTTCGGCTGCCGGTTCTTGCGCCAGGAGCGGTAGGAGCCGGTGGCGATGTCGTACTCGCTGCCGTCCGGGTTGACCGTCGGCACGATCCAGATCTCCCGGCCGTTCACGATGTTGGTGATCCGGGAGTCGGTGCCGTAGCTGTCGGTGAAGAGGTTGAGCAGGTAGATCGCCATCTCGACGGTCAGGTGCTCGCGGGCGTGCTGCTGCGAGTTGAACAGGATCTCCGGCTCGGCCTCGTCGGTGCCGACGTTGTCGGAGATCTTCACCGCCATCAGGTCGCGGCCCTCGTACGAGGAGCCGATGCTGATCTTCCGGGCGATCGAGGGATGGTCCGCGACCACCTGGTTGACCACGGCGGTCAGTTCCGCGTAGTCGTGGTAGTTGGAGTCGGCGGGCGGGAAGGCGGTCGTGCCGACGTCCCCCTCGGCGTGGCTGTGGCCGTCGGCCGACGGGGCCGGGACCGCCTCCAGCCGGAAGCCGAGCCGGGTGATCGCCGCCGCCTCGGCGGGGGTGGCCGAGACGTTCAGCACGCCGTGCTCGACGTAGTCGATGGCGGCGCCGGTGCCGGCGACCGCGGTGCGGTCGGCCACCGTACGCGGGCCGAGCACCCGGTAGGACGACGCCGTCGGGGAGTCGGCGGCGCGCTCGGGTGTGGGCCGGGCGGTGGCCGGCGCGGCGGCGACGGTGAGCAGACCGAACCCGGCGGCGACGGCGAGCGCCAGGCGGCGGAGGGCGGGCTTGCGGAAGGCCATGGACAACCTCCTCGGGGGGCGGGAGAAGATCCCGCTCGGTGGAGGACACTCCACCATCGCTCACATGGTCATATCAACATTCATCGCTGTCTTGTTGCATGCCATCCTGATCCTCACACCGGCAAGGATTTTCCAACCGTCGACCTCTGGCGAAAGTTCCTTCCGAGCGGGACACTGACCGGCAACGATCCGCCCGTCTCTGCGGAGGACCCATGTCCAGACCACGCCTGCGCGCGGCCACCCTCGCGGCCGCCACCGCGCTCACCCTTCTCGGCACCGCGGCACCCGCCGTCGCCGCGCCCGTCGCCGCCTCGGCGACCACCCGCCCGGTGGTCCACGACGAGCAGATCACCTTCCAGGACTGGTCCCGCTACCCCGACTGGCGTCAGGGCAGCCACGCCGGCACGCGGGCCGTCCCCGGCCTCCGGCCGGGCGTCACGCTGGCCACGCCGCTCGGCACCACCGACTACACCGACCCGCACACCGGCATCACCAAGAGCTGGGAGTACGCGACCTGGACCTCCCCGGTCACCCAGGTCGGGTTCGACGCCACCGAGCTGATCGCCTCGTGGAACGCGGACACCCCGGCCGGCACCTGGATCCAGGTGGAGCTGCAGGGCACTTACAACACCGGCGTCCAGACCAAGTGGTACGTGATGGGGCGGTGGGCCTCCGGCGACGCCGACATCAAGCGCACCAGCGTGAACCGGCAGGGCGACCCCTGGTCGACCATCTGGACCGACACCTTCAGCATCGACGACGCCTCCGTCGGGGTGCTGCTGCGGGCGTACCAGCTGCGGCTGACCCTCTACCGGGCACCGGGACAGCACGCCGCGCCGGTGGTGCACACGCTGGGCGCGATGAGCTCGAACGTGCCCGACCGGTTCACCGTCGAGCCGAGCGCCGGCGGCATCGCCTGGGGCCGGGAACTCGCCGTCCCCCGCTACTCGCAGAACATCCACACCGGCCACTACCCCGAGTACGACGGCGGCGGCCAGGCCTGGTGCTCCCCCACCTCCACCACGATGGTGATCGAGTACTGGGGCCGGAAGGCGTCCGAGGAGGACACCGCCTGGGTCGACCCGACCTACCCGGACCCGACGGTCAACCACGCCGCCCGGATGGTCTACGACTACCAGTACGACGGCGCCGGCAACTGGCCGTTCAACACCGCGTACGCGGCCAGCTTCCCCGGCCTGGAGGCGCGGGTCACCCGGCTGCACTCGCTGGACGAGGTGGAGCGCTTCATCGCCGCCGGCATCCCGGTGGTGACCAGCCAGTCCTTCCTGGCCAGCGAGCTGGACGGCGCGGGCTACGGCACCTCGGGGCACCTGTTCGTGATCGTCGGCTTCACCGCCGAGGGCGACGTGATCGTGAACGACCCCGCCTCGTCCAGCAACGAGGCGGTGCGCAACGTCTACCCGCGCGAGCGGTTCGAGCAGATCTGGCTGCGGACCAAGCGGATCAACGCCAGCGGCGGGGTCTCCGGTGGCTCCGGCGGCGTCGTCTACCTGATCAAGCCCGAGCGGATGCCGTGGCCGACGGTCGCCGGCTCCACCAACTGGTGACCTGACGGTCCGACGGAACGGTCGAGGGGTTCGCGTCACCCGGGTCCGCCCCGGGGCGCGAGCCCCTCGTCACTTCTCGGCGGCGGGGCCGTCCGGGTCCTGGTCGTCGCCGGCGAGGGCGGAGCGGAGGCGCTCCTTCTCGGTGCGGCGCCGCTCGGCGGCCTCGGCCATCTCCACCGCCATCTCGTCCCGCCAGCCCTTGAGCAGGAAGAACGAGGCGGCGGCCGAGAAGGCCAGCGCCAGCATCAGCTTGACGAAGAGGTTCATGTCGACCAGCCAGAGGGCCGCCAGCACGGCGACGAACAGCCCGATCCGGCCCAGCGTGTACTTGACCGCCGCGCTCACGTTCCGCACTCCGTTCTCCGCCGCCGGGGTGACCCCGGCGGAAGGTTCAGCCCGTCCGGCGGGCCAGCCAGTGGACGCCGTGGAACCAGACCACCGCGTACCCGAGGGTGAACGCCGCCGCGCCCAGCCCGCCGGAGACCAGCGGGGCGAGCCCGGCGGCCAGGCCGGCCACCACCAGCCCGGCGACCAGCCCCACCGCGCCCGCCACGAGCGCCGCCACCACCCGCGCCGCCCCGAACTCCCAGGCCCGGAAGTCGTCCCAGAACAGCCACGCCGGCAGGATGATCGCCAGCCAGCCGTTGGCCCGGCCGAAGTCGCCGCTGCCGATCAGCGTGAACGCCCAGTCGAACAGCACCACCGCCAGCACGCCGATGACCAGGCCGGCCAGGCTCACCCCGAGCAGGTCGCCCAGGGTGAGGATGCGCCCCTCGGCGTCGCGCCGGGGGAACCCGCTCCGCTGCTCGGTCATGGCCTACGAGATTACGTGCCGGCTCAGGCCCAGACCTGCTGCGGTTCGGCGCGGCGCTCCGCCAGGGACGGGGCGGCGTCGTACTCGCGGACCACCTCGTAGCGGGTGTTCCGCTCGACGGGGCGGAAGCCGGCGTCCCAGATCAGGTGCAGCAGGTCGTCCCGGTGCATCGTGTTCGGGGTGCCGTACGAGTCGGCGTCGTGGGTGATCTTGTATTCGACGACCGAGCCGTCCAGGTCGTCCACGCCGAAGTTGAGCGAGAGCTGGGCCACCGAGAGGCCGTGCATCACCCAGAAGCACTTCACGTGCGGGACGTTGTCGAACAGCAGCCGGGAGACCGCGAAGGTCTTGAGCGACTCGGCCGGCGAGGCCATCGTCGTCCGCGCCTGGATCCGGTTGCGGATCTTGCCGTCCGCCGAGTCGACGAAGTCGTGCTGGTAGCGCAGCGGGATGAAGACCGCGAAGCCGCCGGTCTCGTCCTGCAGCTCGCGCAGCCGCAGCACGTGGTCGACCCGGTGCCGGGGCTCCTCGATGTGGCCGTAGAGCATGGTCGCCGGGGTCTTCATGCCCTTGCTGTGCGCCAGGGCGTGGATCCGCGACCAGTCCTCCCAGTGGCAGGCGTGGTCGACGATGTGCTGGCGGACCTCCCAGTCGAAGATCTCCGCGCCGCCGCCGGTCAGCGACTCCAGGCCGGCGTCCATCAGCTCGTCGAGGATCTCGTCGGCGCTCAGCCCGCTGATCTTCTCGAACCACTGCACCTCGGTCGCGGTGAAGCACTTGAGCTTGACGTTCGGCAGCGCCGCCTTCAGCTCGCGCAGCACCTTGGGGTAGTAGCGCCAGGGCAGGGTCGGGTGCAGGCCGTTGACGATGTGCAGCTCGGTGAGCTGCTCGTCCTCCATCTCCTTGGCCTTGCGGACCGCCTCGTCGATGCGCATCGTGTAGGCGTCCTTCTCGCCCGGCTTGCGCTGGAACGAGCAGTACGCGCACGAGGCGGAGCAGACGTTGGTCAGGTTGAGGTGCCGGTTGACGTTGAACATCACCCGGTCGCCGTTGAGCTCCGTACGCCGGTGGTGGGCCAGCCGCCCCAGCCACGTCAGGTCGTCGCTGTCGTAGAGGGCGATGCCGTCCTCGCGGGTCAGCCGCTCGCCGGCGTACACCTTCGCTTCGAGCTCACGCTTGAGTCCGGCGTCCATCGAAAGCCACGTCCCTTCCACCTGCGGTAGGAATCGAGCCTACGTCCACCTGCCGACGCCGCCGCAGCACGGTCGGCCCCCGTGGGCCGATTCACCGAACTCTCAGCCTCCCGTTACCTCTCGACGCATCGACATGGCTGCGTGGGTGAGGTAAGACAGGATGGGACGTTCGCCACACACTGGTAGCGTCCTCACGGCCGCGTCCACCTGGCGCGGCGACACCCACGCCGGACGGGGAGCGGAATGGTCGACAGCGGGCGCGGGCGACGGCAGCGACGACGGAGTCCGGTGATCTCGCCGGTGCTGCGTCCGGCGCTCTGGTCCGCCCTGCTCGGAGCCGTCGCCGCCACGGTCCTCGCCAACCCGGTCCACGCCGACCCGGCGCTGCCCAGCAGCGTCCCCGACACCGGCCTCCGGCCGGCCGTCACCGGTCAGCTCCAGCTCCCCGGCGGCGCGCCCGTCACCGGGGCGCCGGGCCTCGGCGGGGTGCCGGGCGTGCCGGCCGGCAACCTGATCGACGGCCCGCTTGCCACCCAGATCTACGCCGCCGAGGCCCAGGTCGGGCAGCTCCGCGACCAACTGCTCGTGCTGCTGCAGAAGCGCACCGAGGCCGAGGGCCAGCGGGCCACCGCCGAACGCGATCTCGCACTCGCCCGGGACGCGCTGGCCCGCGCCCAGGAGGGCGCCGACGCCGCCGCCGCGGGCGCGTTCAAGGCCGCCGCCGCCCTCCCGCCCGGCGAGTTCGCCAACGACCTGCACGAGCTGAGCCGGCTCTCCCGGATCATCCGCGGCGAGAAGGCCGAGGGCGGCACCACCGCCGCCGAGGGCGAGCTGTCCCGGGCCCGCACCGGCGAGCAGGTGGCCGGCCAGGCACTGATCTCGGCCGAGTCCCGGCTCAAGGGCGCCCAGACGGAGTACGCCGCCGGCGAGAAGGCCCTGCGCGACGCCGAGGCGAAGCTGGCCAAGCTGCGCCGGGACAACGCCGCGCAGCTCATCGAGCTCGAGCGCCAGCAGGAGGCCCTCGACCAGCAGCTCGGCGCCGGCTACGTCGGCAACGAGACGGCCAACGGCCTGGCCGCCCACCCCACGGCTCTGAAGGCCCTGGCGTACGCCAAGGCGCAGCTCGGTGACCCCTACCTGTGGGCGGCCGAGGGGCCGGACAGGTTCGACTGCTCCGGCCTGATCTACGCCGCCTACCGGTCGGCGGGCTACTACGGGCTGCCCCGGGTCTCCCGGGACCAGTACTACGCCACCCGGTCCCGCACCGTGTCCCGCAGCGCGCTGCTCCCCGGTGACCTGCTCTTCTTCGCCTCCGGCACGAGCTGGACGACGATCCACCACATGGGCATGTACGTCGGCGGCGGCAAGATGATCCACGCGCCGACCACCGGCGACGTCGTCAAGATCTCCACGGTGCGCTGGTCCCGGCTCTACGCCGCCACCCGGGTGATCGGGGCGGTGCCCGCGCCGACGAGCACCCCGTCGCCGTCGCCGACGCAGACCAAGCCGCCCTCGCCGAAGCCGACGGAGAGCCCCAAGCCGACCCCGAAGCCCACCTCCCCGTCGCCGTCCCCGTCGACCTCGCCCTCGGCGACCCCCACCGGTTCGCCGTCGCCCACGACGTCGCCCAGCGCGTCGACCTCGCCGTCGCCGTCGCCGAGCGGGTCGTCGCCGGCGGCGACCCGCTCGGCCTCGTCGGAGCCGAGCGCCACGTCCGGCAGCGTGGCGCCGACCACGGCGGCGAGCAGCACCGACCCGGAGGGCAGCACGTCGGCCACCGCCTCGGCCAGCACGGGTAGCTGACCGGGACACGCCGGCTCCGCCCGGCGCTCCGATGCCGTCGGCACGGGCCACCGCCCCGGAACGCACTCCGGCTGTGCCGCCGGGCCGGAATATGGCACCGTGACAGTCAGGCACGCCCGGTCCGACGTCGCGGATCCGGGCGCGAGCGCGGCGCGGAGGGCGAGCATGGCCGAGCAAGAGGTTCCGGCGCAGCCGGTCGACCACGGATCCACGCCCGATCGGAGCCGCGCCGACGCCTTGGCGCCCACCGGCGGGTCCATCGCGACCTCGGCCGACGGCAGCCCGGCGTCGGGCACCGGCTCCGCGGGCACGTCGGGGCCGTCGACGGAGCCGCCCGCCGACGACGTACGCCGACAGCCCGCCCGGGGCCGGGTGAGCGTGGCCACCGCGGCCGCGCCCGGCGAGGGCGACGCGGCACCGTCGGCGCGCCCGATCGCCGGCACCACCTACCGGGCCACCGGTGCGGCCGCTCCGGCCGGCACGCCGGTCCCCGAGCAGCGGGCCGCGGCGGCCCGGGCCAGCGCCGCCGTGCCCGGGATGCGACGGGTCTCCGCCGACGAGGCCTCGGCCATCCGGTCGCGCACGGGCGAGGCGAGGGTCTACCGGGCGGCGCCGGTCAACCCGGAGCCGCCGGAGCCCGCCCAGCCGCCGGAACCGGCGCAGCCGCCCAGGCCGCCGGCGCCGGAGCCCGAGCCGGCGCCGGCCCCCGTGCCGCCGGTGCCCGGCCCGAACCCGCCGTCCCCGACCCCGCCGGTCCCGACCCCGACCCCGCCGGTCCCGACCCCGCCGATCCCCGTCCCGGCGCCGCCCAGGCCGGGGCCCACCCCACCGGGCCCGGTGCCGCCCGTGCCGGGTCCGCCGACGCCGCCGCCGGGGCCGCCGGTGCCCGCCCCGCCGCCACCGCCCGGCCCGATGCCGGCGCCGCCGTTCCCGCCGCCGCCCGCCACGGCCACCGCGCCCGTCCCGGCCCCGCCGGCAGCGCCCGCGAGCCCGCCGGCGTCCCCGGTCCCGTCTGTCTCCGCGCCGCCGGCCTCCGCACCGCCGGCCCCCACGCGGTCGTTCACCACGCCGTCGGTCTCTCCGCCGCTGCTCTCCGCCCCGCCGCCGTTCGCCGCGCCGCAGGTCTCCGCGCCGCCGGCGTCCGCGCCGCCGGTACCCGCTCCCGCGCTGCCGACCTGGCCGGCGCCGACCAGCTTCGGTGACCGCCGGCCGGGCGGCACCGAGCCGGCCACGGCCTCCCGGGAGGCGCGCCGGCCGACCGATCGCCCCGCCGACGCGGGTCGTGGCGGGGGCCCGGCGGCACCGGGCGGGCGGCCCGACGCCGCCCCCGCTGGGCGCTTGGACGGCGGGACCGACCTGGGCACGATCTACGGCGCCAGCTCGGAAGGCCCGGGCTTCGCCACCGTCTCCTTCCCGACCAACCCGCTGGAGAACTCCGGCTCGTTGACCGGGCACATCCTGGCCCAGGGCTGGACGGAGACCCCCACCGAGGAGCGGTCCAGCACGGCCAGGGTCGTGATCGTCCTGGCCGCCTCGCTGGGTCTGCTCGTGGCGATCAGCGTGCTGGTCGTCCTGCTGGCCACCGACACGGTGGGCGGTCTGGTGGGCGGCGTCCTGACCAAGTGAGCCGCCCGGCGACGACCATGGTGAGCCCGCCCACTACCGATCCGTGGTGCGGTGGCGGGTTCGCCGCTGCGCCGTACACTGGTGGAGATCACTGACCCGGCGCGCGTCGTGCGCGCCCATGGGCGATCTTGCGGGCGATTCGGCGGCGTTCAGCTGCGGCAGGCCAACGCGAAGATGCGCCCCGCTCGAAAGGCATTTCTTGACCGCGTTTGCTGAACCCAGCACGTTTCCGTCCGCCCTCGACACCACCGGCGCGCAGGCCCTCGTCGAACGGGACGCCACCCCGCAGGACTCCGCCACACCGGTGACGGCCGAGGCCACCGACTTCGCCGCGCTGGGGCTGCCCCAGCCGCTGGTCCGCACACTCGCCCGGCAGGGCATCACCGCCCCGTTCGAGATCCAGCGCGCCACCATGCCGGACGCGCTCGCCGGCCGGGACGTCCTCGGTCGGGGCCAGACCGGTTCCGGCAAGACCCTGGCCTTCGGCCTGCCGCTGCTGGCCCGGGTGGCCGACGGCGAGCGGGCCCGGCCGCTGCACCCGCGGGCCCTGGTCCTGGTGCCGACCCGCGAGCTCGCCATGCAGGTCAACGACGCGCTGCTGCCGCTCGGCAAGGCCGTCGGCGTGTTCCTGAAGACCGCCGTCGGCGGCGTGCCGTACGACCGACAGATCGACGCCCTGCGGCGCGGCGTGGAGATCGTCGTGGCCACCCCGGGCCGGCTAGGCGACCTGATCGCCCGGGGCGTGTGCCACCTGGACGACGTGGAGATCACCGTCCTCGACGAGGCCGACCAGATGGCCGACATGGGCTTCCTGCCCGAGGTCACCGAGCTGCTGGCGAAGACGCCGGCGGGCACCCAGCGGCTGCTCTTCTCGGCCACTCTGGACGGTGACGTCGACGCGCTGGTCAAGCGGTTCATGACCGACCCGGTGACCCACTCGACCGCCCCGTCCACCGCATCGGTGTCCACCATGGACCACCACATGCTGCTGATCCCGCCGCACGACAAGTTCCCGGTGGCGGCGTCCATCGCGGCCCGGGACGGGCGGACCATGGTCTTCGCCCGCACCCAGCTCGGCGTCGACCGGCTGGTCGAGCAGCTCGCCGCCGTGGGCGTACGCGCGGGTGGCCTGCACGGCGGCAAGACGCAGCGGATGCGTACCCGCACGCTGGCCGAGTTCCGTGAGGGTCGGATGAACGTCCTGGTCGCCACGGACGTGGCGGCCCGGGGCATCCACGTGGACGGCGTCTCGCTGGTGCTGCACGTCGACCCGCCGAAGGACCCGAAGGACTACCTGCACCGCGCGGGGCGTACCGCTCGGGCCGGGGAGTCGGGCGCGGTCGCCACGCTGGTGCTGCCGAAGCAGCGCCGGACGACCCTCGCCATGCTGGAGAAGGCCGGCGTGGCGCCGGCCGAGACCCGGGTGCGCGCCGGCGACCCGGCGCTCGCCGAGCTGACCGGCGCCCGCGAGCCGAGCGGCGTCCCGGTCCGCAACGAGCCTGAGGAGCCGCGCCGGCACGGCGACCGGCCGGGCGGCCCGCGCCGCTTCGGCGACCGCGACGCCCGGGGCGAGCGCCGCTACGGCGACCGCCGCGGCTACGGCGACCGCCCCCAGGGCGAGCGCCGCTACGGCGACCGGCCCACCGACGGCCGCGGCTACGGTGAGCGGGGCTTCGCGGACCGGGGCGAGCGGCGCCACGGCGACCGGCCCTACGGCGACCGGCCGCAGGGCGAGCGCCGCTACGGCGACCGGCCCACCGACGGCCGCGGCTACGGCGACCGCCCCCAAGGCGAACGCCGCTACGGCGACCGGCCTACCGACGGCCGGAGCTACGGGGACCGGCCGACCGAGGGACGCGGCTACGGCGAGCGCGGCGAGCGGCGCTTCGGCGACCGGGGCGGCTTCCGGCCCGAGGGCCGGGGTCGCGACGACCGGCCGCGCGACGAGCGGCGGGGCTTCGGCGGGCGACCGCCGGCGCGTACCCACTGATCACGAGCACCGACCGGAACGCCGTCGCGGAGCCCACGCTCCACGGCGGCGTTTCCGCATCCGCTGCCGGTGTCGGTCGCGTCGCGTAACGTCCGGCTCATGCCGACCATGCCGAAGTCGCTCATCTGGACCCGGACGGACACCGCCGGCACGGAGCACGCGCTGTTCGACGACGGCCGGGGGCTGACCGCTCGGGGCACGCTCACGGCCGTCGACCCGGTCCCCTACACCTGTCGCTACCAGCTCACCACCGACCCGGAGTGGGTGACCGCCCGGGCCGAGGTCGAGGTGGAGGGCTCCGGGTGGCTGCGGAGCGTACGCCTGGAACGGGCTGGCGACCGGTGGCGGGTGACCACCGGCGAGCAGGGCGACCTGGACGCGGCGCTGCGGGCCGCCGGCCATCCGCCCGCCGGGCTGCCCGGCACGGACGACCCGGACCGGCTGGCCGAGGCGCTGGACGTCGACCTCGGCGGTTCGCCGCTGTTCAACGCCCTGCCGGTGCACCGTCTCGGGTTGCCCCGCGCGCCGGCCGACACGCCGCACCGGGTCGCCGTCGCCTGGGTGCTGGTGCCCAGCCTGATGGTGGTGCCCGCCGAGCAGGTCTACACGCCGCTCGGCCCCGGCCGGGTCCGCTTCACCAGCGACACGTTCACCGCCGACATCGACCTCGACGCCGACGGCTACGTGGTGCGCTACCCGGGGTTGGCCGAGCGCGTCGACCCGCGCTGACCGCCCGGCCCCGTGCCGGGGTCGACCAGCCGGACGTGCCGCCGTGGGTCAGGCCGGCCAGGCGCCGTCGGCGAGGAAGCGCTCGATCGTCGCCAGGTGCGGGTCCAGGTCGAGCCCCTGGGCGGCCACCCAGTCGTCGGCGTAGTAGGTGTCGGCGTAGCGGTCGCCGGCGTCGCAGATCAGGGTGACCACCGAGCCGGTGCGGCCCTCGGCGAGCATCTCCGCGATCAGCCCGAAGGCACCCCACAGGTTCGTGCCGGTCGAGCCGCCCACCCGGCGGCCGAGCACGGCCGAGCCGGCCCGCATGGCGGCCAGCGAGGCGGCGTCGGGCACCTGGACCATCCGGTCCACCACCGAGGGCAGGAACGACGCCTCCACGGTCGGCCGGCCGATCCCCTCGATCCGCGAGCCGCGCCCGGTGCGGACCGACCAGTCGGCCGCCTGCCAGGCGGGATAGAACGCGGAGTTCTCCGGGTCGACCACGCAGAGCTTGGTGGCCAGCCGCCGGTAGCGGGCGTACCGGCCGATGGTGGCGCTGGTGCCGCCGGTGCCGGCGCCCACCACGATCCACGTCGGCACGGGGTGCCGTTCCAGGGCGAGCTGCGCGTAGATCGACTCGGCGATGTTGTTGTTGCCCCGCCAGTCGGTGGCCCGCTCGGCGAAGGTGAACTGGTCCATGAAGCGCCCGCCCGAGTCCTCCGCCAGCCAGCGGGCCTCGACGACCACCTTGGCCGGGTCGTCGACGAGGTGGCAGCGGCCGCCCTGGAACTCGATCTGGGCGATCTTCTCCGGCGAGGTGGAGGCCGGCATCACCGCGATGAACGGCAGCCCCAGCATCCGCGCGAAGTACGCCTCCGAGACCGCCGTCGAGCCGGAGGACGCCTCGACGATCGTGGTGCCCGGCCCGATCCAGCCGTTGCACAGCCCGTAGAGGAAGAGCGAGCGGGCCAGCCGGTGCTTGAGGGAGCCGGTGGGGTGCACCGACTCGTCCTTCAGGTAGAGGTCGATCCCCCAGGCCCTGGGCAGCGGGAACGGCAGCAGGTGGGTGTCGGCGGACCGGTTGGCGTCCGCCTCGACGGTGGCGATCGCATCGGTCACCCAGCGCCGGCTGGCCTCGTCGCACCGGTCGAGATGAGTCACGTCCGAAACCTAGCAAGCCCGCTCAGCGCGGCTCGGCTCCGGCCCGGCGGCGCTGGCGGCGCTGACCCGCCCGGCCGGCCGCGAGGATCAGCGGGGCGAGCCGCACGGCCGGGCCGGGCAGCGCGTCGAGCAGCCGGACCTGCGCGCCGCGCCAGCGCGGCACGCTGACCACCGGGCGGGGTCGGCGGGCCAGGCGCGCGGCCCGGCGGGCCACCCGCTCGGGGTGCAGCAGCGTCCCGGTGAAGGAGGCCGCGGCGCCCGGGTCGTCGAGCCTGTCGTGCAGCATCGGCGTCCAGATCCCGTCCGGGCAGAGGCACGACACGTGTACGCCCCGGTGCCCGGCCAGCCGCAGGTCGGCGAGGGTGCCGATGCTGAAGGCCACCAGGGCGTGCTTGCTGGCCGCGTAGACGGTCTCGCCGGGGGTGGCCACCAGCCCGGCCAGCGAGACGACGTTGACCACGTGCCCGTGCCCCTGCGCCCGCATGACGGCCAGCGCGGCGAGGGTGCCGTTCATCGCACCGAGGGTGTTCACCTCGACCACCCGGCGGCGGGTCGCCGCGTCGTGCTCCCAGGACGGGCCGGTGACGAGGATGCCGGCGTTGTTCACCCAGAGGCCGAGCCCGCCCCGGCCGGCCGCCTCGGCGGCGACGGCGGCGCAGGCGGCCTCGTCGCGGACGTCCAGCGGGCGGGACCAGCCGCCGAGCGGCGCGGCGGCGTCGGCCACCGCCCCGGCGTCGAGGTCGGTGAGGAGCACCGGCCAGCCGTCGGCGTGCAGGGCGGCGGCGATGGCCCGGCCGAGGCCGCCGGCGGCACCGGTGACCACGGCCGCCCCGGGGACGGGCTTCGTCATCGGCGCACGCTATCGCCGCCCACGGCGGGACGCCAGAGCCGGCGGGACGGCCCGGTGGACCAGGCGTGCCCCGCGCCGCGGCGGTCAGGTGGTGGGCGCCACCGGGGGCTGCGGGCGGTTCTCCCACTTCGTGGAGAGGGCGATGCCGGTCCGGGTGGAGGCGACGCCGGGGGTCCGGTTCAGCCGCACGATCAGCCGCTCCAGCTCCGCGATGGTGCCGACCCTGGCCTTGAGCAGGAACGACTCGACGCCGGCCATGAAGTAGCAGGATTCGATCTCGGGCATCTGCCGGAACGCCTCGAGCACGTCGTCGGTGTCGGCGCCCGAGTCCTCGATGATCCCGATGAGCGCGGTGACGGCGAGGCCGATCGACTCGGGCTCCACCTCCGCCCGGTACGCCCGGATCACGCCGCCGGACTCCAGCTTGCCGACCCGTTCGTGCACGGCCGGGGCGGAGAGGCCCACCTGCCGGGCCAGCTCGGCGTAGGACAGGCGGGCGTTGCCGCGCAGCAGTTCCACGAGGCTCAGGTCGATGGCGTCCACGGACTGTAGACCCTAGCGGTCCGGGCGTAACGTCGGGCATTCGGAGCGCGTTGAACATGACAGGGTGTAGTCGTTCGCAAACTCGCAGTCAAGGGAGTCGTCCGCAGGTAATATTTCCTAACTTCCCACTCAGTGCGTTTTTCGCGTTTGGCGGACAGGCCAGGTCGCTGGTGCTGTAATTGCCATACGTCCCTCATGACGGCTCTGGGCTCGCACCGGCCGGGGGCAGTGTGTTCAGCCGGGGGCTTCGTCGACGCGAGGAGGGGGCTGTGGACACTGGAGATCGCCTGCTGACACCGGGTGAAGTTGCCGCACTGTTTCGGGTTGACCCGAAGACTGTGACGCGATGGGCGGCGGCGGGCCGGATAGGCAGCATCCGGACTCCAGGCGGGCACCGCCGGTTTCGGGAATCCGAGGTGCGGGCCCTGCTTGAGGGTGAGGGCATGTTGGACGAGGCGGAGGACGTCGGCAAACCGCGCAACGCGGGCCCGGCCGCCTCGACCGGCCCGGGCCCGGCCAACGCGGGAATGTACTGACCGGTGCGGATCGGCGCGCGGACCGGACACCGATTCCGGTCCGCGGCCCTGTGAACCCGGCCGGGCTCAGTCCCGCGCCGCACCCAACTCACCAGACCAGCGGCGGAACAGGTCGTGCGGTACGCCGAGGGCGTCCAGCACCTTGCCGGCGACGAAGTCGACGAGCTGCTGGGCGGAGGCCGCCGCCCCCGCACCGTAGAAGCCGGGGCTGGCCGGCAGCACCACCGCCCCGGCGTCGTGCAGGGCGATCAGGTGCTCCAGGTGGCTGCGGGTCACCGGCGTCTCCCGGGGCACCACCACCACCGGCCGGCGCTCCTTGAGGTTCACCTCGGCGGCGCGCTGGAGCAGGTCCTTGGAGAGCCCGATGGCGATGCCGGCGCAGGCCGCCGTACTCGCCGGGACCACCGCCATCCCGCGTACCGGGTAGGAGCCGCTGCTCGGGCCGGCCGCCAGGTCGCCGGCGGGCCAGTGCCGCACGTCGGCGCCCGCGAGGTCCCGGCCCAGCCAGGTGGCCAGGTCCTCCGCCCAGTGCGCGTCCCGGAACGGGCGGCCGGTCTCGTCCAGGACCGTCAGCCGGGCGGCCCGGGAGACGATCAGGTCCACCGGCTCCCCGGCGTCGATCAGCGCCCGCACGACGGCCGCCGCGTACGGCGTTCCGGACGCCCCGGAGACCCCGACCACCCATGGTTCCCGCATGCCACCAGCCTGCCTGGTCGCTCGCCGGCACCGTCGGGCACCCCCGGACCGGCGCCCGCCCGGGATGCCCGCCTGCGGGGTGGTTTGTCCCCGACGAGCGCGATGTCGGCCGGGATCGCGGGCATCCCGGCGACCTGACATGCTGCCGGGACGATTCGCGCCGGACGCAGATCGCATGCGGGAGGAATCGGTGATGACCGACGAGATCCTCTGGTCGCTACGGTCGGAGTGCCCCATCCCGCCCCGGCTCTCGCCGCACGCCGACCGGGTGCAGGGCTGGCTGACCGACGACCTGCTGCCGGGCCTCGGCCTGCCGGCCGACGACGGGACACCGCAACGGCTGGCCCACGCCGGCGTCGCCCGGTACGCCGGCCGCCTCTATCCGGACGCCACGGAGCCCGACCTGCGCGTGCTGGCCGCGCTGTTCACCTGGTTCTTCCTGGTCGACGACGCGTGCGACGGGCCGGGCCGGCTCGGCACGGACGAGATCCGGGCGCTGGGCGCCGGCACGCTGACCCTGCTGCGTGAGGGCCCCCGGATCCGGCACGCCGGACTCACCGGGCCGCTGCGGCGGCTGCTGGTGCGCGCGTGGCGGGAGCCGCGCCGCCGGATGCCGGCCCGCTGGCGGCTGCGCTTCGCCGAGGCAGTCGCCGACCACCTCGACGGCACGTGGCGGGAGGCGGTCAACAAGTCGGCCGGACGCCACCCCGGCGTCGACGAGTACGTCGAGCTGCGACGCGCCACCTCCGCCACGTACGTGTCGTACCCGCTGGTGGAGTTCGTCACCGGGCGTCCGCTGCCCGACGCGGTGCACCACCACCCGCTGCTGCGCCAGGTCGCCGCCACCGGAAACGACCTGGTCTCCTGGTACAACGACCTGGCCTCGCTGGAGCGCGACCGGGCCACCTCGGGCGGGCACAACCTGGTGCTGGCGACCGCCGCCGAGCACGGGGTGCCGGTGGAGACCGCGGTCGCGCTGACCGCCGAGCGCTGGCGGGCGTCGATGCGGCGCTTCGTCGAGCTGCGGGCGGCGGTGCCGTCGTTCGGGCCGGCGCTGGACGAGGCGGTCACCGACCACCTCGACGGGGTGGCGAACGCCGTCCGGGCGACCGTCGACTGGACGCTGGAGAGCGATCGCTACCCGGGCTCCCGCCCCGAGCCCGCCCCCCGCCGCTGACCCTCGCCGCCCTGCGCCGACCACACCCCGGCGCCGCCCTCCGGCGCGCCCGTCCACGAGGGGCGCTGCGGCCGGCGCGGTCAGGGGCGCAGGTCGAGGCGGATCACCAGGTCGAGCAGGGCGAAGACGAACAGCGCGATGCCGACGAAGCCGTTGGCGGTGAAGAAGGCCCGATTGACCTTGCTCAGGTCGGTCGGGGTGACGACCACGTGCTGGTAGCCGAACGCGAGCGCGGTCAGCGCCAGCCCGATCCACCAGGGCCAGCCGAAGCCGACCAGCGCGCCGAACCAGATGAAGAGCGCGAAGGTCACCACGTGCGCCGCGGTCGAGGCGTGCAGGGCGAAGCGCCGGCCGTACCGGGCGGGCACGCTGTGCACCCCGATCTCCCGGTCGATCTCGGAGTCCTGGCAGGCGTAGATGAGGTCGAAGCCGCCGATCCAGAGCCCGACGGCCGCGCCGAGCAGCCAGGCGGGCCACGAGCCGTCGAGGGTGCCGGTGACCCCCAGCCACGCGCCGACCGGGCCCACCGCCTGGGCGACCCCCAGGATGGCGTGCGGCCAGTTGGTGAACCGCTTGCCGTACGGGTAGACCACCAGCGGCACCACGGCGAGCGGCGCGAGCACCAGACAGAGCGGGTTGAGCAGGGCGGCGGCGGCGAGGAAGACCACGAGCGCGACCGCCGCGCCGGTCCAGGCCGTCCGCACACTGACCGCCCCGGTGACCAGCTCCCGGGAGGCGGTACGCGGGTTCCGCGCGTCGATCCGCCGGTCCAGGATCCGGTTGGCTGCCATGGCGAACGTCCGCGCGTCCACCATCGCCACGGTGATCAGGAGCAGGTCCCCCCACCGCACCCGCCCCCCGTGAACCTGCATGGCGGTCAACGCCGACAGGTACGCGAACGGCAGTGCGAACACGGAGTGCTCGATCGCCACGAGGTCGAGGAAGGCCCGCACCTTCCCCCGCGATCTTGCACTTGCCGCCCCGGCAGAGGCGGAGGAACCGGGCGAATCGGGGGCCGAAACTGCAAGATCGCGGGGGTCAGGGCTGGCGGCCATCAGATGCCGTACTCCTTCCAGCGCTTGTCGACCAGGGAGACGACCTCGGGGGCCATCGTCATCTCCTCCGGCCAGCCCCGGGTGTAGCCCTCGGCGGGCAGCTTGCGGGTCGCGTCGACGCCCGCCTTGCCGCCCCAGAACTGCTGGTACGACGAGTGGTCCAGGTGGTCCACCGGGCCCTCGGTGAGCAGCAGGTCGCGGGCGTAGTCGACGTTGCCGAAGGCGCGGAACGCCACCTCGTTGTAGTCGTGCACGTCGCAGTCCTCGTCGACGATCACGATGAGCTTGGTCAGCGACATCAGGTGCGCGCCCCAGATCGCGTTCATCACCTTCTGGGCGTGCTTCGGGTAGCGCTTACGGATCGACACGATCGCGCAGTTGTGGAAGACCCCGGCGGCCGGCAGGTCGTAGTCGACGATGTCCGGGATCAGCAGCTTCAGCAGCGGCTGGAAGATCCGCTCGGTGGCCTTGCCCAGGCCGTGGTCCTCCTGCGGCGGCTTCGAGGTCACGATCGAGTGGTAGACCGGCTCGCGCTGCATCGTCATCGCCTCGACGTGCAGCACCGGGAACGGCTCGACGGGGGTGTAGTAGCCGGTGTGGTCGCCGAACGGGCCCTCGGGCAGCCGCTCACCGGGCTCCAGGTAGCCCTCCAGCACCACCTGGGCGTGCGCCGGCACCTGCAACGGCACGGTCAGGCAGTCGACCATCTCCACCCGCTCGCCGCGCAGGAAGCCCGCGAACAGGTATTCGTCGATGTCGCCGGGCAGCGGCGCGGAGGCCGCGTACGAGATCACCGGGTCGCAGCCGATCGCGATCGCGACGGGCAGGCGCTGGCCGAGCCGCTCGGCGACCGCGTGGTGGGCGGTGGAGTCCTTGTGGATCTGCCAGTGCATGCCGAGGGTGTTGCGGCTGTGCTGCTGGAGCCGGTAGAGGCCGAGGTTGCGCTTGCCGGTCTCGGGGTGCTTGGTGTGGGTCAGCCCGAAGTTGTGGAAGATCCCGCCGTCGCCGGGCCACACCTGGAGGCCGGGCAGCCGGTTCAGGTCGACGTCGTCGCCGCGGTAGACCACCTGCTGGCAGGGGGCGGTCTTCACCTTCCGGGGCGGCACCGACTTGAGCTGCATGACCTTGCCGAGGCCCTCCCGGATGCCGGACCAGCCGACCGGCAGCTCCGGCTTGGCCAGCGCGCCGATCCGGGCGCCGATCTCGTCCAGCGACTCGACGCCGAGCGCCATCGCCATCCGCTTCTCGGTGGCGAAGAGGTTGATCGCCACCGGCATCTCGCCCCGGGCCGGCCGCTCGAAGAGCAACGCGGGGCCGTCCGCGCGGACCGTCCGGGTGACGATCTCGCTGATCTCCAGGGTGGGATCGACGGGGACGCTCACCCGCCGCAGCTCGCCCGCGCGCTCCAACGCCGCGAGGAAGTCCTTGAGATCGGTGTACGGGAAGCCACGAGCCGCCATGCCTGCCAGTCTCCCGCACCGGCACCCCGGCCACCCCAGCCGGGTCGGGTGATGTCGACTGCCCCGTGTGCGTTCCGCCACACCGACCACCCGGCGGGGACGGATCCGTCGGTGCCGGGCGGCAGCATGCGTGGTCGGTGCAGGAGCGTGAAGGGGAGCCGGCATGCCGCGTCGCAGGTCCGCAGCGTTGAACGTCGAGCAGCCCGGCCTGTTCGACGCGCTGGTCGGCGAATGGCTCGACCGGGTCGCCGCCGAACGCTGACCGGGCGTTCCGTCAGCCGGCGGGCTGCCAGGCGTACGCGGCCACGGGTGGGTCGAGCGGCGCGCCGGTGAGCCGGTTGGCGAAGGTGGAGATGGTGTACGTCCCCACGCCGAGCACCACGTCCAGGGCGTGTCGGGGCTGGTAGCCGGCCGCCAGGAAGGCGCGGGTCCCCTCCTCGGGCACCGCGCCCCGGTGGTCGAGCACCGCGAGGGTGAAGCGCCGCAGCGCCTCCAGCCGGTCGTCGGGCAGCGGCGTGCCGGCGCGCAGCGCCTCGATCAGCCCGGGCGCGGCGCCGTGCCGGGTCAGCGTGGCGGTGTGCATGGCCACGCAGAGGTGGCACTCGTTGCGGGTGGCGACGGTCAGCACGACCACCTCCCGCTCGACCGGGTCGAGCGCGCAGCCCTCGAAGATGCCGTTGACGGTGAGGAACCCCTTGAGCAGTTCCGGGGACTCGGCCATGAGGCCGACCGCGGCGGGCAGGTGGCCGAGCTTGTGGCGTACCGCCTCGATGGTCGGGCGCGCGGCGGCGGGGGCGGTCTCGGGGGTGTGGGGCGTGAAGACGGGCACGGGGTGACCTTTCGTCGGGAGCAACAGGCGTCGCCGGGCGCGGCAGGGCGGAACGGCACCGGCGGTGACGTACGATCGTCAACGTGGTTGTCCAAATGGTAAACGTGGTTGTCGAACATGGCAACTGACCCCGATCGACCCGGCTTCCTGCTGCCCCTGCTGCTGCTCGCCGGCTTCCGTACGCTCATCGACGACCTGCACGCGGAGCTGGCCCGGCAGGGGCACCCGGAGCTGCGCCCACTGCACGGCTTCGTGCTCCAGGCTGTCGGCGGCGAGGGCACCACCGCCACCGAGCTGGGCCAGCGGCTCGGCATCTCCAAGCAGGCGGCCGGCAAGACGGTCGACCGACTCGTCGCGCTCGGCTACCTGGAACGCGCCGACGACCCGCGCGACGCCCGGCGCAAGCTGGTCCGGATGACCCCGCGCGGCCTGGACGGCCTGCGCCGCTCGGCGGTGGTCTTCGACCAGCTCCGGCAGCGGTGGGCCGACACCCTCGGCCCGGAACGGGTCGCCGCGATGGAGGACGACCTGCGGGCGGTCGCCCCGGCCAACCTGTTCCGCCTCGACGTGCCCGGCTGGTTCGGCGGCTGACCCGACCGGTCACCGGCGAGAAGCGACCACCGACGCCGGCCCGGCGTCGACCCGCCGGCCCGCTCGTCGAGCGACCGTCAGTCGCCGGCGTAGAGCCGGGCCGGATCGACCAGGATCACATCCGACCGGCGCTGGGCGATATGGCACAGGTCGTCGGTGAAACCCGCACCGCTGGCCAGCAGCAACCGACTGTCGGAGGCGTCGAAATGGGGACGCGCGCGGAGCAGTTCGCGGCCCCGTTCCAGTCGGTCCAGGTCAGGCCGGCCCAGCACACGACCCCACTTGACCTCACCGATGGCGAGCAGGGGGCGTGGGCCGTCGCCGAGCGGCGGCTCCCCCAGCGCGACCAGGTCCAACTCGTGGCTGGTCCGGCTGGACGGATCGGTGAGGACCGCCGCGCTTGCGTCGGCGACGACACCTCCGAACGTCTCCGGAGCGGCGAACCGCATCGCCCACTGTCGGATGGTCTCCTCGAAGCCGGGCCCGAGGACGGCGCTGGTGTACCGGCGCTGGGAGCGGCGCCAGACGTCCGGACCCCGTCGCTGCTCAAGGGCGGTCCAGGCCGGTCGCATGACCGCCTGGTAGAAGTTGATCAACGGCTCGGCTATCCGGTAACGGCTCCGGCCACTGCGCAGCGGGTCCGGGTCGCGGAGCAGCAGCCCGGCGTCCTCCAGCACGGTGAGGGGGTGCTGCAGATCAGTCGCCTTACGTCCGATGAAGCCGGCGATGCCGCCACGGGTGGCGTTGCCCTCGGCCACGGCTGCGAGCACCGAGTGATAGAGGGCGACGTCCCGCAGGTCCGGGTCTTCCGCAAGGAGGTAACGCGCTTCCCGGAAGAGCGGCCGGGCCGGATTCAACACGGCGCGGGCCACCCAGTCGTCGAAGTCGTCCGGACCGTCGGGGACATCATCCTGGACGTACTCCCGTCGGTAGGCAGGCGTACCGCCGACGATGGCGAACACCCGGGCGGCCAGCGACGGCTCGGTGATCCCCCAGAACGCCGCAGCGGCTCGATAGTCCAGCGGGGCGACGGGGAGTTCCAGCCCGGCCCGACCGCGCAGTGGCGCCGAACCGGCCAGCAGCCCACCCATGAACGAGAGCGCCGACCCGCACAGCAGCAGTCGGGTCCGCGACCCGGTGCGTTCGGGACGGCCGGGGGTCAACGCGTGCTGAAGGATGGACGGCAGGTCGCGGCTGGACCGGGCCAGGTAGGGAAACTCGTCGAGAACCACCGTCACCGGCCGGTCCCGCCCCAGCGCCAGCAGGGCATCGACGGCGCTTGGCCAGTCAGCCAGGTGCACCGGGCCGGGAGCGCCGGTGTGCCGCCCGAGCGCCTCGCCGAGTCGCCGCAGCGACTCGACAGGAGTCGCCTCGGTGGCGCCGAAGTAGAAACCGTCGGTGGCCCTGGCCAGTTCGTAGAGGAGCAGGGTCTTGCCCTGTCGACGGCGCCCACTGACCACCCCGAGGGTGGCTCCCGGCCGTGCGTCGGTGGCGAACCGGGCCAACTCGGCCCATTCGATGTCGCGGTCGAAGATGTCCGCCGGCTTGACGAGCCCCACCAGCACCCCAGATTGTAGAACTACAGTTCTTAGAAGTGTAGTTCTACAAACTGCGGCGGTGGAGGAATCAGTCGAGGCCGCCGTAGGAGTGCAGGCCCTCGAAGAAGATGTTCACCCCGAACAGGTTCATCAGCATGGTGAGGAAGCCGACCACGGCCAGCCAGGTGGCCACGTTCCGCTTCACGCTCGGGGTGGCCCGGGCGTGCAGGTAGCCGGCGTAGATCACCCAGGAGATGAACGACCAGGTCTCCTTCGGGTCCCAGCCCCACGGCCGGCCCCAGGCCGCCTCGGCCCAGATCGCCCCGGCGATCACCGCGAAGGTGAAGATCGGAAACGCGAAGGCGTGCAGCACGAAGGTCAGCCGCTCCAGGGCGGCCGCCGCCGGCACCCGCTTCGCCAGGGTGTACGGGAAGCTCCGCCTGCCCTGCTCGTAGCCGGAGCGCATCAGGAACGCCACCGCGGGGACCGCGCCGAGCAGGAGGATGCCGGAGGCGAAGATGACCGTCGAGACGTGGATGACGAACCAGTACGAGTTGAGCGCCGGCACCAGCGGCACGATCGGCACGTAGAGCACCAGCTCGGCGGTCGCCAGCAGCAGCACCATCACCAGGGTGAGGAACAGCCCCAGGCGACGCAGCATCGGCAGCTTCCAGAGCACCACCAGCCAGGCGGTGGCGCCGATCCACGAGACCGTGAGCACGAACTCGTACATGTTGCCCCAGGGCATCCGGTCGGCGGCGACACCACGGGCGACCAGTGCCCCGAGGTGCAGCAGCGCGCCGAGCGCGGTGAGGCCCACCGCGATCCGGCCGGCCAGCCGGGCCCGGTGCGCGGTGCGCTCGGCGGCGGTCGGGCCGCTCGCCACCGGCTCGGGCGGGACGCTGCCGCCGCCGGCCGCGCCGACGCCGGCCCCGACCAGTTCGCGGGCGGGCGCCGCGACGCGGGCGCGGGCGTTGCCGAGCGCGTACTCGACGGCGTGGCTGATCATCGCGACCAGGTACGCCAGGATCGCGAACGACACCAGCTGGTCGGAGAGTGCGGACATCACTCGGCTCCTTCTCGCGATCCGGCCCGCTCGTCGCCGGCGCGATCGACACCGGCCCGCCCACCCGGCCCCCCGTCACCGCTGACCGCGGCGACGAGCTGCGCGAACTCGTCGGCGAACCCTGGATGGTCGGTGCGCGGCAGGCCACCGGCCTCGACCAAACTACTACCGCCCGTCGGAGATCCACCCGCGGGGTCGGTCGGCAGCACCCGGAAGAAGACCCGGCGGCGCCGGCCGAACAGCGAGCCCATCAGCCCGACCAGCAGCACCCCGGAGCTGACCAGCAGCAGCGTGGAGCCCGGGTCGTACCGGACCGACAGGGTGATGTACGGCAGGCTGTCCAGGAACTCGACCGTGCTGCCGTCGTCCAGCGTCCAGGTCTCGCCCTTGCGGAGCAGCTTCGTGCCGACCTCCTTCACCTTGCCGGCCCGCACCTGCCGCTGGTCCAGCTCGTAGATCGAGCCGGGGATGCCCGCGTCCAGCCCCAGGTTGCCCCGGTAGGCGACGAGGTTCAGCGCCGGGTTGCGCTCGGTCGGGTACTCGGAGCGCGCGAACGGCGCCGAAGCCGGCGCGGTCGGCAGGTAGAGACCCGAGAAGGCCATCTGGAGGTTCGGGTCCCGGTTGCCGGTGGCCGGGTCGACGTTGGCGTCCGGGAAGGCCGCCAGCCCCTCGCTGGTCAGCCCGATGTCGCCGGTGGTCAGGAACGGCACGGCGCTGGTCTGGCTGCGGCCGAACCGGTCGGTGTAGCGGATCACCGGGGCGTAGCCGTGGCCGAGCAGGTAGACGTTCGCGCCGTCGAGGCGCAGCGGGGAGTTGACCGAGAACTCCGCCTGCCGCGGCTCGCCGCCGTCCTCGTCGACGGTCACCTTGGCGTTGAAGGACTCCGGCTGGCCGGTCTCCAGGAACCGGGCCTCGAAGTCGTCGAGCTGGACGCAGAAGTCGGCCAGGTCCTCACTGCCGACGCGGGGGCCGATCTTGCTCTCGGCGTACTGCTGGCGGGTGTTGCAGAACGCGTTGTCCTTGCCGGCGACCAGCAGCTTGTTGCCGCTCCAGCCGTACCAGGAGCCGAGCGCGACGCCGACCAGCACGACCACCATCGTGGTGTGGAAGAGCAGGTTGCCGGTCTCCTTGAGGTAGCCCTTCTCGGCGGAGACCTCGTCGCCACGGACCACCACGCGCCAGCGCCGTCGGCGCAGCGCCTCGGCGATCGCCGCCGCGCCGCCCTCGGGGGCGGGCAGCACCGCGTGCTGCGGCAGCCGGTCCAGCCGCTTCGGGGCGGCCGGCGGCTTCGACCGCAGCGCCCGGACGTGGTCGCGCAGCCGGGGGGTGATGCAGCCGATCAGCGAGGTGAACAGCAGCAGGTAGATCGCGGAGAACCAGACCGAGCCGAACGCCTCGAAGGCGCCGATCCGGTCCAGCACCGGGGCCAGGTCGGGGTGCGCGGTGAAGTAGTCCCGCACGTCCTCCGGGTTGACCCCGCGCTGCGGCAGCACCGAGCCGGGGATGGCGGCGATCGCGAGCAGGAACAGCAGCACCAGCGCCGTACGCATGCTGGTGAGCTGCCGCCACGAGTTGCGCAGCAGGGCCAGCAGCCGGTTGGGGCGACGCCGGGGCGCCTCGGCCGGCGTCGCCGGCCGCTCGTCCACGACGGTCATCAGATGCTCACCTCGCCCACCCCGACGGTGGTCTGCAACCAGATCACGAAATTCGTCCACCCGCCGGTGACCAGCGCGAGGCCGATCAGGATCAGCAGGGCGCCGCCGACCCGGGTGATCCAGCGGCTGTGGCGCCGGACGGCGCGGAAGACCCCGAGCAGGCGCTGGAAGCCCAACCCGAAGACGACGAAGGGTATCCCCAGCCCCAGGCAGTACGCCACGGCCAGCACCACGGCGCGGTCGGTCTGCCCCTCGACGGCGGCCATGCCGAGCACCGCGCCGAGCGTCGGGCCGACGCAGGGCACCCAGCTGAGCGCGAAGACCGCGCCGAACACCGGAGCGCCGAGCAGCCCGGCGGCGGGCAGCCGGTGGATCCGGAACTCCCGCTGCAGCCCGGGGACCACCCCGACGTAGCTCAGGCCGAGCACGACGATCAGCGCGCCGATGACGATCTCCAGCGTGCGCTCGTACTCGAAGAAGACCCGGCCGACGCCGGCGAAGAGGATCGCGGTGGCGGTGAAGACGACGGTGAAGCCGGCGATGAACAGCAGCGTGCCGGCCAGCACCCGGCCCTTCACGGCGGCGGCGGCCGGCGCGGTGCGCTCCCGCACCGCCACCCCGCCACCACCCGTGGGCTCCGTGGGCGACGGCGCGGGCCGCCGGCCCTCCAGATCCGCCCCGGCGAGGCCGGTGACGTACGACAGGTAGCCCGGCACCAGCGGGAGCACGCACGGGGAGAGGAAGCTGACCAGGCCGGCGAGCGCGGCCGCGCCGATGGCGAGCAGCAGCGGACCGGACTGGGCGAGTTCCCGGAACGTCTCGCCCATCAGCGGGAACCGTTGGGGGCGGGCTGCTCGGCCGCGATCCGCTCGACGATGGGCTGGAGGCCCTCCTGCCTCACGGCCGCGCGGATGACGGCGGCGATCCGGCCGTCCCGGTCGAGCACGATGGTGGCCGGGATGGTGTTCGGCGGGATGTCCAGGGCGAGCGCGACCCGGCTGGGCGGATCGAACAGGCTCGGGTAGGTCACCCCGAACCGCTCCTCGAAGGCGATCGCCTTGTCCCGGCTGTCCTGGATGTTGACGCCCAGGAAGGTAACCCCGGAGCCCTTGGTGGCCTGGTAGGTGTTCTCCAGGTCGTCCGCCTCGGCCCGGCACGGGTTGCACCACGAGCCCCAGAAGTTGACCACGACGACCTGGCCGCGGTCCTTCGCCGCGTCGTAGCTGCCGCCGGTGAGCAGCTCGCCGGAGATCTTCGGGGCCGCGGAGCGCTCGTCGGGCGCGCACTCGATGACGCCCTCGGAGTTGGTGCCGCAGGCGTCCTCCTGACTCTTCGAGGAGCAGCCGGCCAGTGCCACCGTCGTGACGGCGGCGAGCAGACCCGCGGTCCACCTCCGGGCGTTCATCAGGCCCCCTTGGCCGTCCGGGCGGTCGTCGACATCGCGATCAGGTGCGCGGCCGGCTCGGAGTAACCGATGCCGACCACCTTGGCGCCGTCGAAGTGGAAGGAGGTGAGGCTGGCCAGCCCGCACTGACGCCGGCGCGGGTCGTGCCAGAGCCGCTTGCGCTCGACGTGGCGGCGCAGCGTCCAGATGGGGAGCTGGTGCGAGACGAGCACGGCCTCGCGCCCCTCGGCGGCCACCCGGGCGGCGTGCAGGGCGGCGAACATCCGCTCCGCGATCGCGCGGTAGGCCTCGCCCCAGGACGGGGTGACCGGGTCCCGCAGCACCCACCAGTTGCGCGGGTCGCGGAACGAGCCGTCGCCGGGCGAGACCTTCTTGCCCTCGAACCAGTTGGCGCTCTCGATGAGCCGCTCGTCCACGCCGACCGGCAGCCCGAACTGCGCGGCGATCGGCTCCGCCGTCTGCTGGGCGCGCTCCAGCGGGCTGGCCACCACGTGCACGACCTCCCGCTCGGCGAGCCCCTGCGCGGCGGCCTTGGCCATCTGCACGCCGAGCTCGGAGAGCCGGAAGCCGGGCAGCCGGCCGTAGAGGATGCCCTCCGGGTTGTGCACCTCGCCGTGCCGCAGCACGTGGACCACCGTCTTGCTCACCGCTACGCCCCCTTCGTTCGCGACTGCGGGGCTCGCAAACCCGGCTCACTCCTCGCGCTCACCGCTACGCCCCCTTCGTTCGCGACTGCGGGGCTCGCAGACCCGGCTCACTCCTCGCGCTCACCGCTACCCCCCGTGACCCGCCGCTGCCGCCGCGTTGGCCGCCACCGGCAGGGCGGCGGCGATCTGCTCCAGAGCGGCGTCGTCCAGCGCCGCCGACACGAACCACGCCTCGAACGCGCTTGGCGGCAGGTAGACGCCGCCGGCGAGCATCGCGTGGAAGAACGCCTTGAAGGCCGGCACCTGCTGGGTGCGGGCGCTGTCGTAGTCGACCACGTCGGCGTCGGTGAAGAAGATCGAGAACATGTTGCCCGCGTACGACAGCCGGTGCGGCACCCCGGCGGCGGCGAGCGCGTCGGCGGCGAGCTTGCTCACGACGGCGGCCGCCTCGTCGAGCCGGCGGTAGAGCGCGTCGTCGGCCAGCCGCAGGGTGGCCAGGCCGGCGGCGCAGGCGAGGGGGTTACCGGAGAGCGTGCCGGCCTGGTACACGGGCCCGGCGGGGGCCAGTCGCTCCATGATCTCCGCGCGCCCGCCGAACGCTGCGGCCGGCAGCCCACCCCCCATGACCTTGCCGTACGTCCACAGGTCGGCGTCGGAGGCGTCGAGGCCGTGCCACCCGGCGCGGGACACCCGGAACCCGGTCATCACCTCGTCGACGATGAGCAGCGCGCTGTGCGCGTGCGCGATCCGGGCGAGCTGCTGGTTGAACCCGTCGCGCGGGGCGACCACGCCCATGTTGCCGGCGGCGGCCTCGGTGATGATCGCGGCGATGTGCTGGCCCTCGGCGGCGAACGCCTGCTCCACGGCGGCGACGTCGTTGTACGGCAGCACGATCGTGTCGCCCGCCGCCGCGCCGGTCACGCCGGGCGAGTCGGGCAGGCCGAGGGTGGCCACGCCCGAACCGGCGGCGGCCAGCAGCGCGTCGGAGTGCCCGTGGTAGCAGCCGGCGAACTTGACGATCCGGGGGCGGCCGGTGAAGCCCCGGGCCAGCCGGATCGCCGACATGGTGGCCTCGGTGCCGGAGTTGACCAGCCGGACCTGCTCGACCGGGGTGCGGTCGACGATCTCGGCGGCCAGCTCGACCTCGCCCGGGGTGGGGGTGCCGAAGCTGGTGCCCCTCGCGGCGGCGGCCCGGATCGCGTCCACCACCTCGGGGTGCGCGTGGCCGAGGATCAGCGGGCCCCAGGAGGAGACCAGGTCGACGTAGCGCCGGTCGTCGGCGTCGTAGAGCCAGGGCCCCTCCCCCCGGACCATGAAGCGCGGGGTGCCGCCGACGGCACGGAAGGCGCGCACGGGGGAGTTCACCCCGCCGGGCACGATGGCCTTGGCGCGGTCGAACAGGGCCTCGGAGGCCGGCGCGTCGGCCGGGTAACGGCCGGATCCGGCGGGAAACATATCGGTCACGATGCCGCCATTGTGTCAGCGCCGGGCGGCGAATCGGCAGGCACCCCGCACCGGGGTTACCCGGCTCACCCGCCCCGGCCTCCCGAGCGGTCTCGCCGCGCCCTTCCAGGGCTCCGGGTCGGCGGTGCTCCCGCTCGACGGGTGCGGCACCCCGGCTCGACAGGCCGGGTCGCCGGGATCGCGCTAGGCTGACCCGGTGGATCGTGCCGAACTGTCCATCACGCTACACCGGACGGGCGACGAAGCTGTGCTGCGCCTGGCCGGTGAGATCGACATGCTCACGGCCACCCAGCTGTCGACCGTCATCAACGAGGTGCTCGCCGATCCGCCGCCGCGGATCGTGCTCGACCTCGGCGGCGTCACCTTCTGCGACTCGCAGGGCCTGGGCACCCTCGTCGTGCTCAGCCGGAAGGCCAGCCACGCGCAGAGCCTCCTGATGCTGACGAACGTCGGCGACTTCCTGCTCCGCGTCCTGGACATCACCGGCCTCCGCAGCGCCCTGATGATCCGCAACGACCAGACCACGGCCTGACCCACTCCCCCCACCCCTCGCCCCGGCCCCGGCCCGGCGATCTTGCACTTTCGGCCCTTAGATTGTCCGCTTTTGCGCTCTTTGCCCGTGCAGGAAGTGCAAGATCGACGCGGGGCCGGGGGTGCGGGCGGGGGGAGTGGGGCGGAGTGGGTCAGGAGGTGTTGCCCCAGCGGGCCTGTTCGAGAAGGTCGACGGCGCGGTCGCGGGCGTCCGGGTCGTCCGTCCGCAGCATCGCGGTGGCCTCGTCGACCGCGTCGGTGAGCACCCGCCACTGCGCGTCGCGCTCCCGCACCAGATCCGACTGGGCCGCGAGCTGCCGGGTCTTCACCCACAGCTCCACGAAGACCGACACCTTGGCCCGCAACACCCACGGGTCGAACGGCTTCGTGAGGTAGTCGACCGCGCCGACCGCGTAGCCGCGCAGCGCGAGCTGGGCGTCCCGGTCCGCGGCGGTGAGGAAGATGATCGGCACGTGCCGCGTACGCTCACGCCGCTTGATGTGGCTCGCCGTCTCGAAGCCGTCCATGTCCGGCATCTGGGCGTCGAGCAGGATCACCGCGAAGTCGTCGACCAGCAGCTGCTTGAGTGCCGCCTCACCGCTCTCCACGGCGACGGACTGGACCGGCAGCCCCTGGAGGATCGCCTCCAGCGCCATCAGGTTCTCCCGGCGGTCGTCCACCAGGAGCGCTTTGGCCATCTGGGTCACGAACTCTCCTCGGTTCGGCTGCCGCTGATCCAGGACGCCATGAGTTCGATCAACTCGTCCAGGTCGACGGGCTTGGTGATGTAGTCGGTTCCCCCGGCCGCCAGCGCCGACTCGCGGTCGCCGGGCATGGCCTTGGCGGTCAGGAAGACGATCGGCAGGTCGGCGAACCGGTGGTTGCGCCGGATCTGCCGGGTCGTCTCGTAACCGTCCTGGTCGGGCATCATCGCGTCCATCAGGACGATGTCGACCTCCGGATGCTCGGCCAGGAGGCGGACGCCGTCCGCCCCGTTGTCCGAGTACAACACGGTGAGCCCGTGCAGTTCCAACGCACTGGTCAGCGCGAAGACGTTCCGGACGTCGTCGTCGACGATCAGCACGGTGGCTCCCTCCAGCCGCTGGGTGGCCGGCGTGGAGGCCGGCTCGGGCAGCTCCGGCGGCGGCATCAGCAGCGACGACGGCAGCCCGGCCCGGGCCGGCGACGGCGGGAGCGGCGCCACCACCGCGTCCGGCGCGAGCACGTCCGGCACGAAGAGGGTGAACGTCGAGCCCTGCCCGGGCGCCGACGACACGGCGATGCTGCCGCCCAGCAGCCGGGCCAGGTCCCGGCTGATGGACAGCCCCAGCCCCGTGCCGCCGTAGCGGCGACTGGTGGTGCCGTCGGCCTGCTGGAACGCCTCGAAGATCAACGACAGCTTGTCGTCGGAGATGCCGATCCCGGTGTCGACCACCGTGAACGCGATGACCTGTTGCGCGTTGGTCAACGCCGGCACGTCGAAGGCCGTGTTCTCGGGCGCCGGCGCGATCCGCAGCGTCACCGCGCCGTTGTCGGTGAACTTGACCGCGTTGGAGAGCAGGTTGCGCAGGATCTGCTGCAGCCGCTGGGCGTCGGTGACCAGGGCCGGCGGCAGGTCCTTGCTGATCCGCACCTGGAAGTCCAGGCCCTTCTCGTCGGCCTGCGGCGCGAACGCCTGCTCCACGTAGCTGCGGATCTCGTCGAACCGCACCTCGGTGGGCTCGACGTCCATCCGCCCCGCCTCGATCTTGGACAGGTCCAGGATGTCGTCGATCAGCGACAGCAGGTCGGAGCCGGCGCCGTGGATGGTCCGGGCGAACTCGATCTGCTTCGGGGTGAGGTTCTGCTCCGAGTTCTCGACCAGCAGCCGGGCCAGCAACAGCAGGGAGTTCAGCGGCGTACGCAGCTCGTGGCTCATGTTGGCCAGGAACTCCGACTTGTACGCCGACGCCCGGGTGAGCTGCTGGGCCTTCTCCTCCAGGCCGAGCCGGGCCAGCTCGATCTCGCGGTTCTTAGTCTCGATGTTGCCCTTCTGCTCGGAGAGCAGCTGCGCCTTGTCCTCCAGCTCGGCGTTGGTGCGCTGGAGCTCGGCCGACTGCTCCTGCAACTCGTGGGCGAGCCGCTGGGACTGCGCGAGCAGTTCCTCCGTACGCCGGTTGGCCTGGATGGTGTTGACGGCGATGCCGGTGGTGAGCACCAGCCGCTCCAGGAAGGACAGGTGCAGCTCGGAGAAGGGCGTCACGCTGGCGAACTCGATCACCCCGAGCAGCTCGCCCTCGAAGAGCACGGGCAGCACGACCAGGTCGGCCGGCGGGGTCTCGGCGAGCCCGGAGCGGAGCATGAGCCTGCCGTCCGGTGTCCCGCCCATCCGGATCGTCCGGCGGGAGAGGGCGGTCTGGCCGACCAGCCCCTCGCCGGGCCCGAACGTGACGTCGTGCCCCCGGGCGACGTAGCCGTACGAGGCGGTCAGCCGCAGCCGCATCACGCCCTCGGAGGTGTCCGCCAGGAAGAACGCGCCGAGCTGCGCGTCGACCAGCGGGGTCACCTCCATCATGATCATGCGGCAGACCTCGCCGAGGTCGCGCTGGCCCTGGAGCAGTCCGCCGATGCGGGCCAGGTTCGAGTCGAGCCAGCCCTGTTCGGCGTTCTTCTTGGTCGTCTCCCGGAGGGTGACGATCATCTGGTTGATGTTGTCCTTCAGCTCGGCGACCTCGCCCTGCGCCTTGACCGCGATCCGCTGGGTCAGGTCGCCCCGGGTCACCGAGGTGGAGACCTGCGCGATGGCGCGCAGCTGGGTGGTGAGGGTCGAGGCGAGCTGGTTGACGTTCTCGGTGAGGTCCCGCCAGGTGCCGGAGACGCCCTTCACCTGCGCCTGGCCGCCCAGCTTGCCCTCGATGCCCACCTCGCGGGCGACGCGGGTGACCTCGTCGGCGAACGACGAGAGCTGGTCCACCATCGTGTTGACGGTGTTCTTCAGCTCCAGGATCTCGCCCTGCGCGTCGACCGTGATCTTCTGCGACAGGTCGCCGTTGGCGACGGCCGTGGTCACCGAGGCGATGTTGCGCACCTGCGACGTCAGGTTCGACGCCATCGAGTTCACGTTGTCCGTCAGGTCCCGCCACGTGCCGGAGACGCCCTTCACCTGGGCCTGACCGCCCAGCTTGCCCTCCGTGCCCACCTCGCGGGCCACGCGGGTGACCTCGTCGGCGAACGACGACAGCTGGTCCACCATCGTGTTCACGGTCGACTTCAGCTCCAGGATCTCGCCCTGCGCGTCGACCGTGATCTTCTGCGACAGGTCGCCCTTCGCGACGGCGGTGGAGACCTGGGCGATGTTGCGCACCTGGGCGGTCAGGTTCGACGCCATCGAGTTCACGTTGTCCGTCAGGTCCCGCCAGGTGCCGGCGACGCCACGCACCTGGGCCTGACCGCCCAGCTTGCCCTCCGTACCCACCTCGCGGGCCACCCGGGTCACCTCGTCGGCGAACGACGACAGCTGGTCCACCATCGTGTTGACCGTCGACTTCAGCGCCAGGATCTCGCCGCGGGCGTCCACGGTGATCTTCTGGGACAGGTCGCCCTTCGCCACCGCCGTGGTCACCGAGGCGATGTTGCGCACCTGCGACGTCAGGTTCGACGCCATCGAGTTCACGTTGTCCGTCAGGTCCCGCCACGTACCGGAGACGCCCTTCACCTGGGCCTGACCGCCCAGCTTGCCCTCCGTACCCACCTCGCGGGCCACCCGGGTCACCTCGTCGGCGAACGACGAGAGCTGGTCCACCATCGTGTTGACGGTGTTCTTCAGCTCCAGGATCTCGCCCTGCGCGTCGACCGTGATCTTCTGGGACAGGTCGCCCTTCGCGACGGCGGTGGAGACCTGGGAGATGTTGCGGACCTGGCTGGTCAGGTTGCCGGCGAGCTGGTTGACGTTCTCCGTCAGGTCGCGCCAGGTGCCGGAGACGCCACGCACCTGGGCCTGGCCGCCCAGCTTGCCCTCGATGCCCACCTCCCGCGCGACCCGGGTCACCTCGTCGGCGAACGACGAGAGCTGGTCCACCATCGTGTTGACGGTGTCCTTGAGTTCCAGGATCTCGCCCTGCGCCGCCACGGTGATCTTCTGCGACAGGTCGCCCCGCGCCACCGCCGTGGAGACCTGGGCGATGTTGCGCACCTGCGACGTCAGGTTCGACGCCATCGAGTTGACGCTGTCGGTGAGGTCCTTCCAGGTCCCCGCCACGTTCGGCACGTCGGCCTGGCCGCCCAGCTTGCCCTCGGTGCCCACCTCGCGGGCCACCCGGGTCACCTGCTCGGCGAAGAGCCGCAGGGTGTCGGTCAGGTAGTTCATCGTGTCGGCCAGCTCGGCGACCTCGCCGCGCGCCCCGACCGTGATCTTCTGCGACAGGTCGCCCTTGGCCACCGCCGTCGCCACCTGGGAGATCGACCGCACCTGGCCGGTCAGGTTCGACGCCATGGTGTTCACCGAGTCGGTGAGGTCCTTCCAGGTGCCGGCGACGCCGCGCACGTCGGCCTGGCCGCCCAGCTTGCCTTCGGTGCCCACCTCGCGGGCCACCCGGGTCACCTCGTCCGCGAACGACGAGAGCTGGTCGACCATCGTGTTCACGGTGCGCCCGATGCGCAGGTACTCCCCGCGCAGCGGCCGGCCGTCGATCTCCAACGCCATGTGCTGGGACAGGTCGCCCTCGGCGACCGCCACGATGACCCGGGCGATCTCGGTGGTGGGCCGGCCGAGGTCGTCGATCAACGAGTTGACGGCCCGCTGCCCCTCCGCCCAGGAGCCGTCCAGCCCCTCGTCGTCCAGGCGCTCGGTGAGCCGGCCGTCCCGGCCGACGATCCGGCTGATCCGCCGCAGGTCGAGGTACTGCCGCTCCTGGAGCGAGACGACCTCGTTGAAGGCGTCCGCGACCTCGCCGGCCCGGCCCGCCCGTCGGGGCAGCCGGACCTTGAGGTCGCCGCGGCCGACCCGCCGCAGCGCCTCGGTCAGTTCGACGAGGAGCGCCTCGTGGTCGGGCGCGGATGGATCCGCGGTCACCGACTGTTTCGCCGTGGTCATCATTCCTCGCTCAGCTCGGGGCCACCGACTCCTGCGACGCAGGCCATCCCATCATTGTGCCCGCGACGTCGCCCCCGCCACGTCTGCGCGACCGCTCGCCACGCGCGGCAACCGTCCCGCCCATCCCGTTCCGCCCCGTCTGCGCGGTCGATCGCCACACGCGACAACCATCCCGTTCCGCCCGTCCCGCCGCCGGCCGCCACGCCGGCCCGACGCCCTCCGTCCCGCTCGTCCGGCACCGGCTTGGCAGCCGAGCGGACGGCGGTGGAGGATACGGGGGTGTCAGCGGAGACGGGGCCCGCGGAGGCCAGGGGCCGAGACGAGCACGTCCGGCGCGTCCGGCTCCCCGCCGACCGGCGTACGCCCGCGGCGGCGCGGGCGCTGGTGCGGTCGGTGCTCACCGAGGCGCACCTGGACGAGCTGGTCAACGAGGCGCTGCTGCTGACCACGGAACTCTCCACCAACGCGGTGGAGCACGCCCGCACCGAACTGGACATCGAGGTCGTCGCCGACCCGGACGGGCTCACCGTCACCGTCTCCGACTTCGCGGCCGGCCCGGTGGACGAGCTGACCGTCGGGGTCCGCAACGACACCACGGACATCGACGAGGTCTCCGAGCGCGGCCGGGGCCTGCTGCTGGTCGACCACTTCGCCAGCCGCTGGGGCACCACCTACCTGCCGACCGGAAAGGGCGTCTGGTTCCGGCTGGACCGGCCCGACCCGGGCGGCGACGGGGAGACCCACGCCGGGCAGGGGACGGCGCCGAGCGCCGCGGCCGCCGGGGGTGGCGCCGCCGCGACGGCGGAGAGCTCCGCGCCGAGCGCGGGGGCGATGAGCGAGTTGATGCAGACCACCCCCGACCCGTACGCCGAGGACCCGCTGCCCGACTTCGCGACCGGCCTGCTCACCCGGGTCGCCGAGATGGTCGGCGCGGCCGGCGGGGTGGTCCGGCTGGACCGGGGGGACGGACAGGGCGCACAGGTGCTGGCCCGGTACGGCCGCCAGCCCCGGCCCGGCAACGAGCTGCTCCGGGTGCCGCTGGCGGTGCACCGGCCGTACAGCGGGGAACTGGAGCTGGACGCGGCGCCGTCGGCGTACGCCCGGCCGCTGGCGGTGCTGATGGCCGAGCGGCTCTCGCTGCACCTGGAGAACGACCGGCTGCGCCGGGCGGACGTCCGCCGCCAGGCCTGGCTGACCTTCCTCGCGGAGGCCAGCGAACTGCTCGCGCAGTCCCTGGACGTCGAGCTGACGATGGCGCTCATCCCGCAGCTCGTGGTGCCCCGGCTCGGGCAGTGGTGCGCGGTGCACACCACCGACGAGTGGGGCCGGCTGCGCCTCGCGGCGGCCAGCCATGCCGACGAGTCGGTGCTGCCCCACCTGCACAAGGTGCTCCAGGAGACCGGCCCGGAGTCGGTCCAGGCCCGGCTGCGGGAGGCGTCCCGCAACGGCACGCAGATGCCGCTCGGCGCGCCGATGGAGGGTTTCGCGGTGCCGCTGATCGCCCGGGGGCAGCGCCTCGGCACGCTGGCCGTCGGCCGGCACCAGCGGCACCGGCACGACCCGGACGAGGTCGCCGTGCTGGAGGACGTGGCGCGGCGGGCGGCGCTGGCGATCGAGAACGCCCGGATCCACGCCGAGCGCCGCCGGGTCGCGCAGACCCTCCAGCAGTCGCTGCTGCCGCCGGTGCTGCCCGTGGTCGAGGGCATCGGCTTCGCCGCCGAGTACGTCCCGACCGGCGACGACGCCGACGTCGGCGGCGACTTCTACGACGTGGTGCCGCTGCCGGACGGGCGCTGGCTGGTGGTGGTCGGCGACGTCTCGGGCAAGGGGGTGCAGGCGGCCACGGTGACCGGTCTGGTCCGCGACGTGATCCGGGTGCTGGTCGGCGACGGCAAGCCGCTGCCGGAGGCCCTGGCCCGGGTCAACGAGACGCTGGTCGAGCGGGGTGGCGGGCGGTACTGCACGCTGGCCCTCGCGGCGGTCGGGCCGGGCGACGGCACGCAGCTCGACGTGTCGTTGCACCTCGCCGGCCACGACCGGCCGGTGCTGCTGCGCTCCGGTGGCGGGGCCGCCTTCGTCGGCGCCGGCGGCACGGCGCTCGGGCTGCTCGACTCGATCACCTCGCCGACGGCGGAGATCCCGCTCGAGCCGGGCGACTCGCTGGTCTTCTACACCGACGGGGTCACGGAGCGGCGCCGCGGCCGGGAGCTGTTCGGCACCGACCGGCTGCGCGACGCCGCCGCCCCGCTCGCCGGCTACTCGGCCGACGTGGTGGCCGCCCGGCTCCGTTCGACCGCGCTCGGCTTCTCGGCCGAGGCGCCCCGCGACGACATCGCCATCCTGGTGCTCCGCAACGACGCCGCCTGACGACGCGGCCTCGTCAGAGGCCGCCGGGGAGGCGGCCCGGGGCGAGGCGGTGGTGGGGGTCGAGGTGCTCCTTGGCCGCGCGCAGCCGGGGCAGCCCGGCCAGCTCGCCCCACAGGTCGACGGCCCGCCGGACGGCCGGCGGCGCGGAGAGCACCACGCACCGCCCCTGCCGGGCGAGGAGCACCCCGCGGACGGCGGCCAGGATCGAGGCCACCCGGTCGGGAGCCATCGTGCCGGGCAGGGCCGCGTGCACCACGCCCAGGCCGGCGGAGCCGCGCACCGGGACGGGAGCGCCGGCGGCGTCGCGCAGCGCGTAGACGGCGGCGTGCAGGTCGGCGATCGGCACCTCGATCCGCAGCGCCGTGTCGCCCGGGCCGAACGGGTAGCGGCGCCACCACTCCGGCGCCGAGTGGCTGACCCCGGACCTGCCGCCGAGGAGCGTGACCAGGCGGTCGGCCCGCTCGGCGACGTCGGCCGGGCCGCCCTCCAGCAGCACCGCGAGCCGGCCGGCACCGGCCGGGCCGAGCGCGGCGCGCCCCGCCATGGACGGGTGTCGCGCCATCGACTCGGCCCGGCCGTCCTGGCGCGGCCGGGGTCCCGCGCCGGCCGGCAGGTCCAGCTCGACCGCGGCCGGGTCGAGGCGCGCGGCGAGCACCGTGCGGACGAGGTCGTGCACCTCGAGCGGGGTCCAGACCGGCCGGGTGACCCAGATCCGGCCGGCCGGCACGGCCTGCACCCGCAGCGTCGCGGAGACCAGCACGCCGAGTGCCCCCTGCGAGCCGCAGAGCAGCCGGGCCAGCTCCAGCCCGTCGACGCCGCCGCCGGCGTTGACCAACTCGCCGTCGGCGTCGAGGTAGCGCACGCCGAGGAGCTGGTCGCACGGGCTGCCGTGGCGGTGCCGCAGCGGGCCCGCCTCGCCGGCGGCGAGCACGCCGCCGAGGGTCGCGCCGGGCGAGGGGGCGTCGACCGCGAGCCGCTGCCCGGTGCGTTCGAGCGCGGCCTGCACCGCGCGCAACGGGGTGCCCGCGCCGACCTCGACGGTGGGGGCGCCGGTCGGCTGGTGCCCGATCCCGGCGAGCCGGCCGGTGTCGAGCATGATGTCGACCCGGTCGGGGGCGGCGCCCCAGTCGATCTTCGTGCCGGCGCCGCGCGGGACGACGGTCAGGTCGTGCCGGGCCGCCAGCCGCAGCACCTCGGCGGCGGCGTGCGGACCGCCGGGCACGGCCACCCAGCGGGCCGGGCGCCCGGCCACCTCGTCGGCCGGGCCGGCGAGGCGGGCGAACGGCGGGCCGCAGATCTCCGTCAACCGCCGGGTGATGTCGAGGGCTCCGGGTCGGTCGGTGGAACTCGCTGCTGCCGCCATGCCGGTCATCGTACACATGTTCGAAAGATGTGGCGGCGGGTCGACCGACGAGGCCACCCGGGGGGCGACCCGCGCCGGTAACGTGACGCCGTGACCACCGAGACCCCCGTGCCCACGGCGAAGCGGGTGCCCAGCGAGCGCACCCACCACGGCGACACCGTCACCGACGAGTACGCGTGGCTGTCCGCCAAGGACGATCCGGCGACGATCGCCTACCTGACCACCGAGAACGCGTACACGGAGGCCCGGACGGCGCATCTCGACGGGTTGCGCGCCGACCTGTTCGAGGAGACCCGCCGGCGCACCCAGGAGACCGACCTGTCGGTGCCCAGCCGCAAGGGCGGCTACTGGTACTACACCCGCACGGTCGAGGGGCAGCAGTACGGCGTGCAGTGCCGCCGGGCCGTCCGGGACGGCGAGACCGACCCGCCGGTCAGCGCGGACGGCGCGCCGCTGGAGGGCGAGGAGGTGCTGCTCGACGGCAACCTGCTCGCCGAGGGGCACGACTTCTTCGCGCTCGGCGCGTTCGACGTCAGCCCCGACGGGCGGTGGCTCGCATACTCGACGGACTTCTCCGGCGACGAGCGGTTCACGCTGCGGGTCAAGGACCTCTCCACCGGCGAGTTGCTGCCCGACGAGGTGCCCGACACGTTCTACGGCACCGCCTGGTCCGCCGACGCCTCCGTGCTGTTCTACGTGACCGTGGACGAGGCGTGGCGGCCCAACCGGGTCTGGCGGCACACCCTGGGCACCCCGTCGAGCGAGGACGTGGTGGTCCACCAGGAGGACGACGAGCGCTTCTGGGTCGGCGTCGAGCTGACCCGCTCCGAGAAGTTCGTCCTCGTCGACATCCACAGCAAGATCACCAGTGAGGTGCTGGTGATCCCGGCCGGCAACCCGACCGGCGCGCCCGCGTCCGTGGCGCCCCGCCGGCAGGGCGTGGAATACACGGTCGAGCACCACGGCCACCGCTTCCTGATCCTGCACAACGACGGCGCCGAGGACTTCGCCCTGGCGTACACCTCGGCGGACGCGCCCGGCGACTGGGTGCCGCTGATCGAGCACTCGCCCGGCACCCGGCTGGAGGCGGTGGATGCCTTCGCCGACCACCTGGTCGTCTCGCTGCGCAGCAACGGGCTGACCGGGCTGCGGGTGCTGCCGATCGGCGGCGGCGACGCCTTCGACATCGACTTCCCGGAGCCGCTCTACAGCGTCGGCCTGGACAGCAACCCGGAATACCAGACCAGGCAGATCCGGCTGCGCTACACCTCGCTGGTCACCCCCGACTCGGTCTACGACTACGACCTGGTCACCCGGCAGATGGTGCTGCGCCGGCAGAAGCCGGTGAAGCCCGGGCCGGACGGGCGGGCGTACGACCCGGCCGACT
Organism: Micromonospora sp. NPDC023814; assembly: GCF_040639595.1. Lineage (NCBI taxonomy): Bacteria > Bacillati > Actinomycetota > Actinomycetes > Micromonosporales > Micromonosporaceae > Micromonospora > Micromonospora sp. NPDC023814. Next base: position 33,681 of record NZ_JBFAAF010000033.1, on the reverse strand, counting down.
ACGAGCAGCACCGCGACTGGACGCTCGCCGACGACGGGACGCGGGTGCCGATCTCGCTGGTCTGCCGGGCCGGCACGCCGAAGGACGGCTCCGCCCCCTGCGTCATCTACGGCTACGGCTCGTACGAGGCGAGCATGGACCCGTGGTTCTCCATCGCCCGGCTGTCCCTGCTGGACCGGGGCGTCATCTTCGCCGTGGCGCACATCCGCGGCGGCGGCGAACTGGGCCGCCGCTGGTACGACCAGGGCAAGCTGCTGGCCAAGAAGAACACCTTCACCGACTTCGTCGCCTGCGCCCGGCACCTGGTCAAGGCCGGCTGGACGGCGGGCGACCGGCTCGTCGCCCGGGGCGCCTCGGCCGGCGGGCTGCTGATGGGCGCGGTGGCCAACCTCGCCCCGGACGCGTTCGCCGGGATCGTCGCGCAGGTGCCCTTCGTGGACGCGCTCACCTCGATCCTGGACCCGTCGCTGCCCCTGACCGTCACCGAGTGGGAGGAGTGGGGCAACCCCCTCGACGACCCGGAGGTGTACGCGTACATGAAGTCCTACACCCCGTACGAGAACGTGCGGGCGGTGGACTACCCGGCGATCCTGGCGGTGACCAGCCTCAACGACACCCGCGTGCTCTACCACGAGCCGGCGAAGTGGATCGCCCGGCTGCGGGCGGTCGCCCCGCAGGGCGACTACCTGCTCAAGACCGAGATGGGCGCCGGCCACGGCGGGCCGAGCGGTCGCTACGACGCGTGGCGCGAGGAGGCGTTCATCAACGCCTGGATCCTCGACCGCCTCGGCCGCGCCTGAGCCGCGGCGGGGTGACCGGAACGCACGGGAGCCGGGCGGAGGACGATCCGCCCGGCTCCCCGGACGGAGACGGCGACCGGGGCGACGCGGCAGCGGAGCCGGGCGTGGCCCGGCGCGGGCCGACCTGGGTGATCCTCGCGGTGGTCGCCGCCACCCTGCTGGTCTGCTGCTGCTCGGCGGTGCTCGGGCTGGCCCTCTCCTGGTCCGCCGGCCTGTTCGGTCCGCGCTGACGGTCCTGGCGGCCGGCACTGCGCCGGCTACGACGTCTCCGCCCGCCGGTCCCGGTCAGCCGGGTCAGCGGGGAGTGGGGATCAGGGCGGCGGCCTCGCCGGTGCGTACCATCCGCTGCCAGCGCAGCCGGTTGCCGATCAGCGCGGTGACCACCGACTGCACCACCACCAGGTACATCAGCTGCCGGTAGATCAACTGCTGGAACGGCAGGCTCCACAGCGGGCCGGGGCGTTCCCGGTCCAGCCGCAGCGCGTACGCGGCGGTGCCCGCCTGGAGCAGCAGCAGCCCCGCCCAGGCCAGCACCAGCGTCGACCAGGGCAGGAACAGCAGGCCGTAGACGGCGTAGACGTCCACCGCCGGGGCGGCCAGCGGCAGCACGATCTGGAACACGGTCAGGTACGGCAGGCCGCGCCGGCCGAGCCTGCCGCCGGCGCCCCGCTCGCGCAGTGCGTGCCGGTGCTTCCACATCGCCTGCATGGTGCCGTAGCACCAGCGGTAGCGCTGCCGCCAGAGCTGCCGCAGCGAGGAGGGCGCCTCGGTCCAAGCGATGGCGGCCTCCTCGTAGACCACCCGCCAGCCGGCCCGCAGCACCTTCATGGTGAGGTCGGTGTCCTCCGCCAGCGTGTCCGCGGGCACCCCGCCGACGGCGAACAGCACCTCGCGGCGGAACGCCCCGATCGCGCCGGGGATGGTCGGCATGCACTCCAGCACGTCGTACATCCGGCGGTCGAGGTTGAAGCCGATCACGTACTCCAGGTGCTGCCAGCGGCCGAGCAGCCGGCGCCGGTTGGCGACCTTGGTGTTGCCGGAGATCGCGCCCACCGTCGGGTCGGCGAAGCCCTGCACCAGCCGGCGCACGGTGTCCGGCTGGAAGACGGTGTCGCCGTCGACCAGCACCAGCAGGTCGGCGCGGGCGACCCGGATGCCGGTGTTCAGCGCCGCCGGCTTGCCGGCGTTGGCCTGCCGGACGACCCGCACCCCGCGCAGGCCGAGCCGCTCGACGATTCCGGCGGTGTCGTCGCTGGACCCGTCGTCCACGACGATCACCTCCAGCGCCGGATAGTCGCTGGCCACCAGCGACCGGACGGTCGCGGCGATGTTCGCGGCCTCGTTGTACGCGGGCACGATCACCGACACCGGCGCGGTGATCGTCGGCCGCGCCCACCCCGGTCGGCGGACCCGCCGCACGTGCACCTGGGCGCAGATCACCTGCACGACCAGCCGGGCCACGCCCAGCACCAGCGCGAGCCCGAGCAGCAGGTCCATCGCCCCGGCCAGCCAGCCGGCGCCGGTCTGGGTCCACCGGAGGGCGTGGCCGCCGAGCCGGCTGCCCCCGCCCGCCGGCACCATGGAGGCCGGTGCGTCGATCCCCTCCGAGACCGTGGTGAACCGGTAGCCCTGCCGGGTCAGCGCGGGCAACAGCCGGTCGAGGGCGGCCACCGTCTGGGCCCGGTCGCCGCCGCCGTCGTGCATCAGCACCACCGCGCCGCGCCCCCGCTCCGGGGTGGCGGCCTCGACGATGGCCGGCACGCCGGGCCGCTGCCAGTCCCTGGTGTCCCGGTCGGCGAGCACGGCGACGTGGCCGGTGCCGGCGGCGGCACGCAGCGCGGCGTACTCGGGGCCGGTCAGCGCCGACGGGTGCGACGAGAACGGCGGCCGGAGCAGGGTGACCTCGCGGCCGACCGCCCCGGCGACCGCCTTGCGGGTGAGCGAGAGTTCCAGGTCCCGCCGCCAGTCGGCGGCAGCGCCGAGGTCGGCGTGGGTGAAGCTGTGCGAGCCCAGCTCGTGCCCCTCGGCGAGGATCCGCCGGACCAACTCGGGGTGCTCGTTGACCCGGGCGCCGACCACGAAGAAGGTGGCGCGCGCGCCGTGCCGGCGCAGCGCGTCGAGCACCTGCGGCGTCCACCGCGGGTCCGGCCCGTCGTCGAAGGTCAGCGCGATCGTCCGGTCGGGCATGACACGGCTGACCGGCCGATCCTGGTCGAGCCGCAGCACCGGCCCGCCGGTGGCGACCTCCTTCGGCACCGCCGGCCCGGCGGACGTGTCGGCCCGCGCCCCGCCGGAGCCGCCCGCGAGCCCGGTCACCAGGCCGTCGACGGTGAGCGCCGCGAGCAGCAGCGCCAGCCCGAGCAGGAGCAGGATCCAGTGTGCCCGCGGGTCGCGGCGGGCGATGTGCCGCGCCACCGCTAGCTCGGCTTGCCCGGGGACCGGCTGGGCTTGGCGGTGCGCCGCTCGTCACCCTGGCCGGGCTGCTCGGACCGGGTCGGCCGGGCGGTGGGAGCGCCGGTGGCCGGGGCGGTGCCGGTCGTGCGGGTGGGCACCGGGGCCGAGGTGCTGGTCAAGGGTGACGGACGGGGGCCGGTCGGCGACGCGCCGCCCAGCTCGCCACGGCCGTCCACCTCGGCTTCGAGCGGTGCCGCCGGGCGGCTGTCCGACCAGCCGGGCAGCGACACCGACGAGTCCATGAAGAGGCCGGCGGCGATCAGGCCGAGGCTGGTGAGCAGGCCCAGACCCATCGCGGTGCCGGCGATCACCGTGAGCCGGCGGCGACGCCCGGTCCGGTCGACGAACACCGGCGGCGCTCCGCCTGGCTGGTTGTGCATCTGTTGAACTCCCGCTGCCACGCGCGACGGGCCTTCCGGCCCAGGCCAGGGCCCGTCCGGCCGGGCCTCCAGAGCAAACAGCGCCCACGTCGCCGCCAGCGTTACACAGCTCAGGTTCCCCACAGTTTCTCCACCACTGCACACGAGGAACAGCAGGCCGGGCGGTAAGGAGGCCCGTGCGTCGGCGAGCCGCGCGGGCCGGTGAGGCTCAGGCGGTCGGGGGCCAGCCGGGGTCGCGGCCGGTGTGGCAGAGCAGCCGGTCGAACTCCGGCAGGTCGGCGGCGGTCGACACCGGTTCCGCGAAGACGCCCATCTTCCGGGCCTGCGGCCCGAGCTGCCCCACCAGCTCGTGCAGCGCGGCTGTCGCCTCCGGGGCGGGCCGGTACGGCTGGCCGGTGGCGACGGCGAGGTCCCAGCCGTGCACCGTGAGGTCCAGCAGCACCATGCCGCCGACCGTGCTCTGCGGCATGCCCATCCCCGGCGAGACGCCTTCCAGGGCGGACGGGTCGGACCAGGCGTCGACCAGCCGCCGCGTCTCGGCCTCGAACCGGTCGCGCCAACCGTCCGTGAGATGGCCGGGCTTGTCCGCCCACTCGACGGGGCGCTTCGCCGCGAGGGCCTGGAAGTTCACCACCACCTGGAACAGGTGGTCGAGCAGGTCGCGCACCGCGTACTCGCGGCAGGGCGTCGGCAGGTCGAGCTGGTCGTCGGCGATGCCGCGCACCACCGCCACGGTCGGCGGCGCGGCCACCGCCAGCAGGTCACTAGTCTGGGTTGCCATACGGCCAGCGTATGAGGATGGTCTTGAAGAAATGCGACAGCAGCCGCGCGGGGACAGCCGGGGCATCCTGGACCCGGCCCGGCTGCTGCGCCAGGTCCGCTTCCGCCGGCACCTGCCCGCCGTGGCGCTCCGGCCGTACGTCGAGCACTACTGGCTCGTCGACTGGGAGCTGACCGAGCCGCTCACGCAGCAGGTCGTGCCGCACCCGGCGGTGAACGTGGTGTTCCGGCGCGACGGCGACGGCCCGGAGACCGCCGAGGTGGCCGGCGTGGGGCCGAAACTGTTCTCGATCACGCTGTCCGGCCTCGGCCGGGCCAGCGGGGTCCAGTTCCGGCCGGGCGGCTTCCGGCCGTTCTGGCGCGGGCGGTCGGTCGCCGAGCTGACCGGGCGGCGGTGGCCGGTCCCGTCGCTCGCCGGCCGCTGGCCGCCGGCCGCCGCCCTGGTCGCCGCCACGTCGGCCGCAGAGGGGCCGCCGCCCGCCGGCCGCTGCGACGGTACGGACGCCGAGCGCTGCCGAGCGCTGGACGACCTGCTGCTCGGCTGGGCACCGGCGGCCGACCCGGTCACCGACGAGGTGATCGGCCTGGTCGAGGCGATCCGCGCCGACCGGACGGTGCTGCGAGTGGACGACTTCGCCCGGCGGCACGGGCTCTCCGTCCGCCGGCTGCAACGCCTGTTCCTCGCGCACGTCGGCGTCGGCCCGAAGTGGGTGATCCGTCGGTACCGGCTCCAGGAGGCCGTCGAGCAGGCCGCGGGCGGCCCGCCGGACTGGGCGGCGCTCGCGGCGGACCTCGGCTACAGCGACCAGGCCCACCTGATCCGCGAGTTCACCGCCGTTCTCGGCGTGTCGCCTGCCGCGTACGCCCGCTCGGTCGGCTGACCCGGGCGCGGCTGCCGGAGTTAGGAAGGGCCCCTTCCACAGCGCCAGGCGTTAACAAGGTGCCCTTCCTTACACGTCAGCGGCGGCGGAGGGCGACCACGGCGACGTCGTCGTGGATCTCCGGCGGGGCCAGCTCGACCAGGAGCCGCTCGCAGAACCGGTCCAGGTCGTCGTCGATCCGCCCGGCGGCCGCGGCCAGGGCGGCCAGCCCGTCGTCGATCGTGGTGTCCCGCCGTTCGATCAGGCCGTCGGTGTAGAACACCAGCGTCGCCCCGGCCGGCAGCACGAACTCCAGGTCGGGCGGTCGCTGCGCGCGGACCCCGAGCAGCGGCGCCGTGTGCTGCACGAACTCCACCTTGCCGTCCAGGCTGAGCGCCGGCGGCAGGTGGCCGGCGCTGGCCAGCCGGACCCGGCCGGTGGGCGGGTGCAGCAGCAGCACGCAGATCGTGGCCAGCTCCGTGGGGAGCAGGGTGCGCATCAGCTCGTTGACCCGCTCCAGGATCTCGCCCGGCTGGTGTCCCTCCACCGCGTACGCCCGCACCGCGTGCCGCAGCTCGGCCATCACGGTCGCGGCGTGCAGCGAGTGGCCCGCCACGTCGCCGATCGCCAGCAGCAGGTGGCCGTCGAGCATCACCAGCTCGTAGAAGTCGCCGCCCACCTCGGTCTGCGCGCTCGCCGGCTCGTAGCGCACGGCCAGGTCGAGCCCGTTGATCTCGGGAATCCGGCGCGGCAGCAGGCTGCGCTGGAGGGTGACCGCGATGCGGTGCTCCTCGTCGAAGGAGCGCTGCGCCTCCACCGCCGACGCGACGGCCTGGGCGAGCTGCACCAGCACGGGGGTGCGGGCGGTCTGCGTGGCGGTGGGCACGACGACGTAGAGCGGCGGGCGGTCCTCGCGGAGCCGGGCGGCGGCCACCGTGACCGTGTCCCCCGCCGGCCAGTCGACCAGGCCCCAGCCGGCCGGGTCGTCCACCCGGACCGTCGTCCCGATCGGCACGCCGCTGTCGTCCACGGCCCACGGGACGATCGTGGCCGTGCCGCCGGGGCCGCCCGCGATCCCGGCGACGCCGTCGCCGTCGAACGTCTCGGCGACCACGGCGGCGGGGCTCTTGAAGATCTGGGCCGCCCCGGCCGCCGCCGCCTCCACCAGCCGCGCGAAGTTGGGCGCGGAGTGCATCGCCACCGTGGTGTCGGCCAGCCCGAGCAGCCGTTCGGCGAGCAGCTCCGCCCGCTGCCGCGCCCGGTAGTAGCGCAGCACCGCGTGCGCGGTGGCGACCAGTTCCTCCGGCTCGATGGGCTCGACCAGGTACGCGTCCGCGCCCCGGGTCAGCCCCTGCGCCCGGTCCACGACGTCCACCGCGTGCGCGGACACGTGGATCACCGGCATCGCCGGGTGCGCGGCCTTGATCCGTTCGCAGACCTCGAACCCGCTCAGGTCGGGCAGCCGCACGTCGAGCACCACGAGGTCGATCGGGTCCACGCCGACGCGGGCCAGGGCCTCGCCGCCCGTCTCCGCCTCCAGCACGCTGAAACCCGCGCGGGAGAGCCAGCTGACCAGCAGGTACCGCTTGGTGCGACTGTCGTCGACCACCAGCACGGTCGCCGGGCCGCCCTCCACCGTCACGCTCCGCCCACAGGCAGGCTGACGGTGAACGTGCTGCCCCGCCCGGGCTCGCTGGCCAGCTCCAGGGTGCCGCCGAGCAGGGTCGCCAGCCGCCGCGCGTACGGCAGGCCGAGGCCCGTGCCGCCCACCCGGGTCGCGCCGGGCACCTGGTAGAACTCCTCGAAGATCCGGTCGTGCTGCTCGGGCGCGATGCCCGGGCCGGTGTCCGAGACGGACAGCAGCCAACGGTCGTCCCGCCGCTCCGCCCGCAGCCAGACCTCCCCGCGCTCGGTGAACTTGAGCCCGTTGTGCAGCAGGTTGCGCAGCACCTGGGCGAGCAGCATCTCGTCGGTGCGCAGCGTGGCCGGGACCGGCGGCTCCTCCACCACCAGTTCGACCTCCGGCCGGGTGGCCAGGGCCCGCAGCGTGCCGCGCAGCTGACCGAAGAGCGGCCGCAGGTCCACCTCGGCCCAGTCGGGCTCGATCCGGCCGGACTCGGCCTTGGCCAGGTCGAGCAGCTCGTTGACCAGCGTGAGCAGGTCGCTCGCCGAGGAGCGGATCAGCCCGACCTGGCGGGCCTGCTCGGCGGTGAGCGGGTCGGAGGCGGAGTCGTCCAGCAGCCGGCCGAGTCCCATGATCGCGGTGACGGGGGCGCGCAGCTCGTGGCTGACGTTCGCCAGGAACCGGCTCTTCGACTCGCTGGCCGCCCGCAACTGGGCGGACTTCTCGTCCAGCTCGGCGTAGAGCGCGACCACGCCGCGGTTGGTCTCCTCCAGTTCCTCGGTGAGCTGGTTGTAGAGCGCCATCACGCCGCGGTTGGTCTCGGCCAGTTCCTCGTTGAGCACGGCCAGCTCGTCGCGCTGGCTGCGTACCTCGTCGAGGGCGGCGATCAGTTGCGCGTTCTGGGCGGCCAGCTCGTCGAGGGCGCTGCCCGGGGCGTTCCGGCCGAGTTCGGCGCGCAGCTCGGCGAGACGCTCCGGGGTCAGCACCTCGGCGGTGACCGGGACACGTCGGGACATCCTCACGACCGTATCCCCCTCCCCGGTCACGACGCCCAACATGTCCACCAACCGCGCCACCGCACCCGACTGCGGCTCGTACCGTCCGTCGGGCAGCGGGCGCACCGGGAGGAGGTCCACCCGCAGGTGCCGCCCACCACCAACGGCGTCGTGGAGCAGGGTGAATGTCACGTCCGCCCCGCCGACCGCGCGCAGCAGGTCCCGGGCCACCTCGCTGAGCGCCGTGGCGATGCGTACCTGGTCCTGGTGCTCCAGCCCGACCGCGGCGGCGACCTCACGGCCCCGCTGCCGGACCACGAAGATGTCGTGTTCGACCCGCAGCACCATCTGGAGCAGCGGCGCCACCCCGGTCACGACCACGCCCGGGCGACCAGGACGCACGCGTCGTCGCGGCGGGTGCCGGCGTCCCGCAGCAGCGACGCGGCCACCACGACGGGCGACCGGTCGGCGAGACCGGGGAAGTCGGCGAGTTGCCAGCGGTCGACCACGCCGTCACTGTGCATCACCAGCAGGGCGCCGGCCTCGAAGGGGTAGTCGTACTCCCGGACCGGGGGACGCTGGTGCCCGGCGATGCCGGGCAGCGAGATCAGACCCCGGCGCTGGCCGGCCGCGCCGATGACCGCGGCGGAGATGTTGCCCAGCCCGGCGTAGCGCAGCACCCCGGCCGACGGGTCCGGCTCCGCGACGGCCAGCGCCGCGCCCCGGGTGTGGGACATCGCCCGGTGCAGGTGCTGGACCACTGCGGCCGGCGGCCCCGCCGGCGCCCGGCGGAACGCGTCGAGCGCGGCGTCGGTGGCGGCGGCGGCGAGCGGCCCGTGCCCCAGGCCGTCGCAGACCAGCACCTGCCGCCGGCCCTCCACGATCCGCCAGGCGTACCCGTCGCCGCTGACCGACTCCCCGGTCAGCGGCCGGGTGAGCGCGCCGGCCCAGGGCCGTTCCCGTCCACCGGCGCGGTCCGGCCAGACCTGGACGGCGAGGACCGTGCCCCGCCCCGGTCGGGAGTAGCCGTCGAACCAGCTGGCCTGCCGGACGATCGCGCCGAGACCGATGCCGAGCGTGCCGGTGGTGGAGTGTCCGTCCTGCGAGGAGGCGGTCAGGTCGGCCATGCCCGGCCCGGCGTCGATCGCGACCAGCTCCACACCGGCCTCCCGCTCGTGCCGGGCGGGCCGCAGCAGCAGCATGCCGTCCTCGGCGTGCTTGACCAGGTTGCTGGTCAGCTCGGCGGCGACGATCGCCAGGTCGGTGCGGGCCTCCCCCAGGTCGAGCTGGTCGCCGAGCCGCTCGGCGGCCCGGCGCACCGCGCTGGCGGCGCTGCCGGTCTCCACCCGGAACCAGATGCCACGGTCGGGGACCACGTCCTCGGTCATCTGGACCACTTGGTGACCGTGATGCGGGTGCCCTCACCCACCGCGGTCTGGATGTCGAACTCGTCGACCAGCCGGCGCGCGCCGCTGAGCCCGAGGCCGAGCCCGCCCCCGGTCGTGTAGCCGTCGGTCAGTGCCAGGTCGAGGTCGGCGATGCCCGGGCCGCAGTCGGCGAAGACGATGCGTACGCCCCGCCGCGTCCCGTTGTCCACCGTGCCCACCTCGACCGTGCCGCCGCCGCCGTACACCAGGGTGTTGCGGGCCAGCTCGCTCGCCGCGGTGACCACCTTGGTCTGGTCGACCAGCGAGAGCTTGACCGCCACCGCCACCATACGCACCAGCTGCCGGACGCGCACCACGTCCTCGTCGCTGCGGATCGCCTGCGCCTGCGGCTGGCCCAGGTCGACGCCCGCGGTCATGACGAGGCCGTCGTATCGGCGTCCGGTTCGTCGTCGAACGCGAACTCGTACTCGTCCGCGCGCGCCGCCGCGATCAGCTCCATGCCCCGCTCGACGTTGAGCGCCGTCCGGATGCCGTTGAGGGACAGGCCCAGCTCGACGAGGGTGATGGCGACGGCGGGCCGCATCCCGACCACCACCGTCTCGGCGTCGAGCACCTTGGAGATCGAGGCGATGGTCGACAGCATCCGCCCGACGAAGGAGTCCACGATGTCCAGGGCGGTGATGTCGATGATCACGCCGTGGCAGCCGGTCGCGACGATCCGCTCCGCGAGGTCCTCCTGGAGCTGGACCGCCGTCTGGTCGGACATGTCGACCTGGATGGAAACCAGCAGGATCTCGCCGATCTTGAGGATCGGCACCCGCTCCATCACGCCTCCCGGCGCGGCAGCCGGCGGCCGGTCTCGACCCCGGTGAGCCGGAGCACGTGCCGCAGCGCGTCGGCGAGGCTGGCCTTGGTGGCGATGTCGCCGAACTCGATGCCCAGGGCCACGATGGTCTGCGCGATCTGTGGCCGGATGCCGGAGATGATGCAGTCCGCGCCCATCAGCCGGGCGGCCACCACGGTCTTCAGGATGTGCTGGGCGACCTGGGTGTCCACCGCCGGTACGCCGGTGATGTCGATGATCGCGTACGGCGAGCCGGTGTCGACCAGGGTCTGGAGCAGCCGCTCCATCACCACCTGGGCGCGGGCCGAGTCGAGGGTGCCGACCAGCGGCACGGCGACGACGCCCTCCCAGAGCTTCACCACCGGGGTGGAGAGTTCGAGCAGCTGTTCCGCCTGGTCGGCGATGAGGCTCTCGCGGGTGCGGACGAAGCTCTCGAAGGTGAACAGGCCCATCTGGTCGATCAGCCCGGAGAAGGCGACGTAGTCGCGGAGCGTCCCGGAGCCGCCCTCGGCCTCCATCAGCTCCAGCAGCGCCTCCTTGAGCGCGAACACGCTGATCGCCGTCTCCGAGGCGGAGAAGCCCTGCCGGGCCCGGCCCCGCGACAGCTCGGCGAGCACGGCGCGCAGCTCGGTGGCCTGCTCGGCGTCGAGGTCGACGGCCCCGTGCTCGGCCGCGGTCACCATGCTGCCGTGCAGCTCCTGCACCTGCCGGCGCAGTTCCCCCTGGCTGAGTCGCCCGCGCAGCGACCCGGCGACGATCTCCGTCCAGCGCTGGGTGATCCGCTCGGCATGACCTGTCAGCAGACTCGCGAGCCGGCCGCGCTCCTCGGCGCTCAGCGCCATGGCAACCCCCTTCGACCTGGACCGGCGGACTCTATCACCGGAGGCCGGGTCGCTAGTTGCCGCACGGCAAGCGAATGACGGTGGCCACCGGATACGGTCTCCCGTTCTGCGTACCACCCCGTTCGTGGGATACCGTTTCCCCGATAACGGGAGGTCTGGCGAATGTCCTTGACGGTGCACACGGAACAGCGCGGCGACGTGGTCGTCGTGTCGGTCGCGGGCGAGTTGGACATGGCGACCGCGCCGCAGTTGCAGGACCAGATCACCGACCTGCTCGACAAGGGCCACAGCCGGCTCGTCTTCGACCTGGCGAACGTCTCGTTCTGCGACTCCACCGGGTTGTCGGTGTTCGTCCGCGCCAAGAACAGCTGCGACGAGGCCGGGGGCGTGGTGCGGCTGGCCGCCCCGCAGCGGGGGGTGCTCCGCATCCTCGAGGTGAGCGGCCTCGTCGAGGTGCTGCACACCTACCCGACGGTCGACCAGGCGGTGGCGGGCGACCCCACGCCGGCCTCCTCCTGACCGTTCCTCCTCACGCCTCGTCCTCGATGTGCCGGGGGCGGGCGATCACCAGGCCCGCGGCGGTCTGCACGGCCAGCGCCGCCAGCAGGAACCCGATCGGAGCGGTCCATCCGCCGGTCGCCTCGTAGAGGATGCCCACCAGCAGCGGCCCCAGCGCGGCGATGACGTAGCCGGTGCTCTGCGCGAAGGCCGACAGCGCGACGGTTCCCTCGGCGGTCCGGGCCCGCAGGCCGATCACCGTCAGGATCAACGGGAACGCGCCCTGCCCGATCGCCAGCAGGGCCACCCAGAGCAGCGCCGCGCCATGCGGGGCCAGGGCGAGCCCCAGGTAGGCCAGGGTCGACGCGACGGTCAGCGAGAGCACCAGCGGGCGCAGCGTCCGCAGCCGGCCGGCCAGCGTCGGCATCAGCAGGGCGATGGGCACGCCGAGGGCGGTCACCCCGGCGAGCAGCAGCCCGGCCGTCTCGGGGTGGTAGCCGGCGTCCCGGAACAGCTGGGCCAGCCAGCCCATGATCGCGTACCCGCTGAGCGACTGCGCTCCGAAGTAGACCGCCATCGCCCAGCCGAGCCGGGTGCGGCCGGGCCGGATCCGGATGCGGGGCGCGACGGCCTCCGTCGGGGTGGCCCGCCGCGCGGCGGCCCGCGCCCGCAGCGCCAGCGGCACCCACGGGAGCACGGCCACCGCGGCCAGCCCGGCCCAGACCCCGAGCCCGACCCGCCAGGAGCCGAAGGCGTGCGCCACCGGCACCGCCGACGCGGCGGCCACCGTCGTGCCCGCGGTGAGCGCCATCGTGTACGCCCCGGTGACGAGCCCGGTGCGGTGCGGGAAGTGCTGCTTGACCAGCATCGGCAGCAGGATGTTCGCCACCGCGATGCCGGCCAGCGCCAGCGCGCTGGTGAGCACGAAGACCAGGGCGGAGTCGGTGACCACCCGCAGCACCTGACCGGCGGCGAGCGCGAGCATCGCGACCACCAGCACCCGGGCCGGGGCGAACCGGCGGACCAGCCACGGGGTGAGCGCGCCGAGCCCCGCGAAGGCGATGGTGGGCAGGGTGGTGACGAGGCCGGCCATCGCCCCGGAGAGCGCCAGGCCGTCCCGCACCTCGTCGAGCAGCGCCCCGAGGCTGGTCACGGCGGCCCGCAGGTTCACCGCGACCAGCAGCATCCCGACCAGCACCAGCACGCCCCCGGTGGCCGGGTGCGCGGGCCGGCCCGGCTTCGCCCGCTCCACGGTGGGGGTGACCGGCACGCCGTCCGGGGCCGGGATCGGGTCGGCGGTGGCGGCGGAGACGCCGGCGGTGGCGGTGGGCGGTGGCGGGGTCATACCGTTGAACCTACAATCATGGGATGAATTCCGGGCAGGAGTTGTAACCAGTGCCACCGTCGGTTGATTCCGCCACCGCGCCGCCCCGTGGGCACCGCGTTCGGCAGACCATCGCGCAGCTCAGGGAGCGGATCCTCGGCGGCGAGTGGCCGGTGGGCGGTCGGATCCCCACCGAGCCGCAGCTGGTCGCGGCGCTCGGCGTGGGGCGGAACACGGTCCGCGAGGCCGTGCGGGCGCTGGTGCACGCCGGGGTGCTGGAGTGCCGGCAGGGCTCCGGGACGTACGTGGTGTCGACCGACGAGCTGGCCCCGGTGGTGGCCCGCCGGCTCACCGTCGACCGGGCGGCCGAGGTCGTCGAGGTGCGGCGCGCCTTCGAGGTGGAGGCGGCCCGGCTCGCCGCGCTGCGGCGTACGCCCGAGGACCTGGCCGCGCTCGACGACGCGCTCGCCGTGCGCGAGGCGGCCTGGCTCGGCGGCCGGGTCGACGAGTTCGTGGAGGCCGACGCCGCGCTGCACACCGCCGTGGTGGCGGCCGCGCACAACGGCATGCTCGCCGAGCTGTACGCCTCGGTCGGCGCCGCGCTGCGCAGCACGATCACCCAGTCGATGGGCGGCGCGCTGGAGCCGGAGCGCTACGTCGACCACTCCCGGCTGGTCGCGGCGATCCGCGCCGGCGACCCGGGCCGGGCGGCGATCGAGGCCGGTGCTTTTCTGGAGCCGCCACCCGGGGCATAGGTTGTGCCGGACGGAAGACCGGACACCTCGGGAGTACGGATGCTCAAGGGCTTCAAAGACTTCATCATGCGCGGAAACGTCGTCGACCTGGCGGTCGGCGTCGTCATCGGCGCCGCGTTCACGGCGGTGGTCACGCAGCTCACCAACTCGTTCCTCAAGCCGCTGATCGCGTTGATCACGCTCGTGGCCACGGGCCGTGAGGGCGGCCTTCAGGGCGCGGCGTGGAAGGTCCGGGGTGTCGAGTTCGACTGGATCAGCTTCATCAACGCGATCATCACCTTCGCGCTCACCGCGGCGGCGCTCTACTTCCTGGTCGTCTACCCGATGAACAGGCTGGCCGAGCGGCGCAAGCGGGGCGAGGAGCCGCCGCCGAAGGCGCCGAGCGAGGAGGTCAAGCTGCTCACCGAGATCCGGGACGCCCTGGTCGCCGCCGGCCGCACCACCCCCGGGCAGCAGCGCGGCGCGCTCGACGACGTGCTCGGCCGCCGGCCGGAACCGCCCACTCCGCGCTGAATCCGGCACAGGCACACCGGCCCCTGCGGGAATCCCGCGGGGGCCGCACTTTTTCGTACGCATGTTCGATAGAGTCCCCGCCATGGAGCAGCGGAAGCACTGGTGGAACGGGAAATGGGGCCGGCTGGCGCGGCGGGACGTGTTCCTCCGGGTGGACGCCGACCGGTGGCACGTCGAGCAGCGCGCCGGCGGCTCCGAGGGCGTCTCCCAGTTCTACGAGTACGACAGCGCCGAGGAGGCCGAGGAGACGGTCCGGGCGCTGCTCCAGGGCACCGGCAGCTGGCGCGAACTCTCCCCCCGGCCACCGAGCGCCTGGTCCCCCGAGCTGTGAGAAGGCCGGCGGGCGCTGGGCGCGGCGCGGGCGGTTTAGCCGGAGCGGGGGCCGGGAACCGCGCCAGAATGAATCAGGGCACCGAGCAGCAGGCGATGGTTTCCCGGGTCACCACGGGCATGCGGGTGGTCGACGTCCACGGCACCGAGGTCGGCACGGTCGACCTCGTGCAGCGGGGCGACCCGAACGCGGTGACCGTGCAGGCGCCGACCGCCGATCCGGGCAGCAGCCTGGACGAGCTGATCGAGTCGACGGCGGTCGAGGAGCCGGACGTGCCGGCCGACCTGGCGGCCCGGCTGCTGCACAGCGGCTACCTGAAGGTCTCCACCGACCTGGCGCGCACCGGCGCGGTCTACGTGCTCGCCGAGCAGATCGCCACCGTCGCCGACGGCCGGGTACGCCTCGACGTCCCCGCCGGCGCCCTGCCCCCGGAGGAGTGACGCCGACGCACCGGCCCGCCCCGGGCCGGTACGCCCGCACGCTGTCGAGCTGATGTCGTGGACGATCCAGCCCGACCGGGCGCGGAGGGTCAGTCGCCGCCGACCCGGGCCCGGAGGGTCAGTCGCCGCCGACCCGGGCGCCGCGCGGCGACGCGGCGCCGGCGGGGGAGTCCGACCCGACCGGAGCCGGCCGGAGCGACGCGGCCACCGGCTCGGGCGCGGTAGACGGCTCGGGCCCGGTAGCCGGCTCGGGCGGGGCGGGCTGCGACGCGGCCGGGTCGACGGAGCGACGGCGGAAGAGCAGGAGCATCAGCCCGCCGGCGACCAGGCCCCAGAACGCGCCGCCCACGCCGAGCAGGCTCACCCCGGAGGCGGTGACCACGAACGTGACCACCGCGGCCTCCCGGGCGGCCGGCTCGGCCAGCGCCGAGGTGAGCGCGGTGGCCAGCGCGCCGAGCAGCGCCAGCCCGGCGACCGCCTCGATCAGCACCGGCGGGGCGAGCGCGATCAACGCGGTGGCCGCCCCGGCGCCCAGGCCGAGCAGGGCCAGCCCCGTGCCGGCGGTGACCGAGGCGATCCAGCGCCGGTCCGGGTCGGGGTGGGCGTCCGGGCCGGCGGCCAGCGCGGCGGTGATGGCCGCGAGGTTGACCGCGTGCCCGCCGGCGGGCGCGGCGGCCAGGCTGGTCAGCCCGGTCGCCCGCAGCGCGGCCCCGAACGGCGGCCGGTAGCCGTAGCCGACCAGCACCGCCATCCCGGGCACGTTCTGCGCGGCCATGGTGACCAGGAAGAGCGGCAGCGCCAGGCCGACCAGGGCGGAGACGCTCCAGGCCGGCGCGGTCAGCTCGACGGCGGGCAGCAGCCGCGCGCCACCGAGGCCGGCGACCGGGGCGGTCAGCGCGATCGCCGCCACCGCCACGACCAGCGCGCCCGGCACCGCCCAGCGGCGCGCGAACCGGTGCAGCAGCAGCCAGGCCAGCACCACGGGCGCGGCCAGCCGGGGCACCTCGACCAGCGCGCGGACCGGGGCGGTGCACAGCGGCAGCAGGACGCCGGCCAGCATGGCGCCCGCGATCGGCCGGGGGATCGCCGCGACGGCCCGACCGAGCGCCGGGAACAGCCCGGCGGCCACGATCAGCACGCCCGAGACGAGGAACGCCCCGACCGCGACGGGCCACCCGCCGGGCACCGGGCCGGTGGCGACCAGCAGCGCCGCGCCCGGGGTGGACCAGGCGACGCTCATCGGGATCCGGTGCCGCAGGCCCAGCCAGACGGCGGAGGTTCCGGACGCGACGCAGACCGCGAGCAGCCCGGAGGCGGCCTGCGCGTCGGTGGCGCCGACGGCCCGCAGGCCGGCCAGCACCACGGTGAACGAGCTGGCGAACCCCACCAGCGCGGTCACCACGCCCGCCAGCAACGGTTGTGTCCGTCCCGCCATCCCCCACCCCGATCGTTCCGTTTACGGAACAAGAACCTGTAGCACGATAGCGGGGTGCCGCACCCGTCACCAGCCCGCCCACCGCACCCCGATCCGGGCGCCGACGCCGTCGGCCGCCGGGTACGCGCGCTGCGCGAGGAACGGGGGATGTCCCTGTCGACCCTCGCCCGGCTGGCCGGGGTGGGGAAGGCGACCCTCTCCGGGCTGGAGAACGGCACCCGCAACCCGACCCTGGAGACGCTCTACGCGATCACGGCGCAGCTCGGCGTGCCGCTGACGGCCGTGCTCTCGGGCCCGGCCGCCGGACCGACCGTCCGCGGCGCGGCGGTCACCGCCATCCTGCTGGAGGTCTTCGAGGACACCGACGCCACCTACGAGCTGTACCGGATGCTGGTCGCACCCGGCCCGGAGCAGCTCTCCCCCGCGCACCAGCCGGGCGTCACCGAGCACGTCACCGTCTTCGCGGGCGTGCTGCGCGCCGGCCCGGTGGACGCGCCGCTGACGGCCGCCGCCGGCGAGCACCTGCGCTGGGCCTCGGACGTGCCGCACGTGTACGCCGCCGTCGGCGACGAGGAGGTCGCCGCCAGCCTCCTGCTCCGCTATCCCCGCCGCTGACCCCGCAGCACCGACGGCGCCGGGGCGGCCGGCCGGCGGCGGGGTCGGGCACGGCGGCTCAACGGTCCGGCCACGCGCGGTGGGGGCGGCCGGCCTGGCGGTCCGGTCGCGCGGGGCGGCTCAGCCGTCGACCGGCGTCGGCGCCGGCAACCGCCGCCGCACGGCCCAGATCGCCGCCTCCGTACGCGACGCCGACCCGGTCTTGCGCAGCAGGTTGGACACGTGCACGGTGACCGTCCGCACCGAGATGCCGAGCGCCCGCGCGGCCTGCTTGTTGGACATCCCGGCGACCAGGCAGCCCAGCACCTCGATCTCCCGCCCGGTCAGCTCGGCGTCGACCGGGTCGGCCGGCCGGGGCGCCACCACCGCCGACCGCGCCGGTGCCGAGCGGGCCGCCGTGGGCCGGGCCACCGCCGTCGACCGGGCCGGCGCCGACCGGGCCGGCGGTGCCGACGGCGGCGGGCGGAGCAACGCCTCGGGCCCCTGGCCGGCGTGCGCGGCGAGCAGTTCGGTCAGCGCGTACGGGTTGCCGCCGGTGCGCCGCCAGACCGCGCGCGCCAGGCGACCGGACGGGCGCCGGTCGGCGTACACCTGGGTCAGCACCTCGGCGACCTCGGCCGGAAGCAGCGGTCCGAGGTGTTGGCGGACGGCGCCCCGGACGCCGCAGAGCCGGGCCAGCGCGCGGACCACGAGGTCCGGCGCGACCGCGTCGGCGGCGGGCCGGGTGGCCACGACCAGCAGCGCCGGCAGGTCGGCGGCGGTGGCCAGCTCGCCGACCAGGTTCAGGCTGGCCGGGTCGAGGGCGTGCAGGTCCTCCACCACCAGCACGGCCGGGCCGGCGCCGACCAGCAGCCGGACGACCCGCACCGCGAGCCGGAGCAGGGTGCCCGGCGCGTAGCGCTCGCGCGGCGCGGTGGGCTGCTGGGCCAGCCAGGCCAGCGCGTCCGGCGGCAGGTCGAGCCCGCTCGTGTCCCGACCCGTGAGAACGGCGGCCAGCCAGTCGTACGGGGCGGGGCTGTGCACCCGGGCCGCGCCGGAGAGCACCACCGCCGGCCGCGGGGCGAAGGCGTCCAGGGCGGCCGCGACCAGCAGTGACTTGCCCACCCCGGCCTCACCGGTGATCACCGCGACGGCCGGCGCGGAGCGTCGGGAATCGACCACGGTGGACCACGCCCGGTCGAGCTCGGCCAGCTCACCGGCGCGCCCGACCATGGACACCGGCATCATTCCCACACCCTACGCAGTAGTGCGTAGAGACGGCGGCAGGGTGTTCTTGGCAAGCTTGACCCCATGACGCTGATCCTCCGCTCGGCCATCCTCAACGACATCGGCCTGGTCCGCACCAACAACGAGGACTCCGCCCTCGCCGGTGACCGCCTCGTCGCGGTCGCGGACGGCATGGGCGGCCTGCCCGCGGGCGAGGTGGCGAGCGAGATCGTCATCCGCATCCTCGACGAGCTGAGCCCGCCGACCACCCCCGACGAGGCCGCCGACGCGCTGCGGGCCGTGGTGAGCACCGCCAACCGGCGCATCCACGCCGCCATCACCGTCGACCCGGCCCGCGACGGCATGGGTACGACGCTCACCGCCGCCCTGCTCGCCGGGGACGCGCTGGTGCTGGCCCAGGTCGGCGACTCCCGCTGCTACCTGCTGCGCGACGCCCAGCTCACCCAGCTCACCCGGGACGACACCTTCGTCCAGGCGCTGGTGGACCAGGGGGCGCTCTCGCCGGAGCAGGCACGCCACCACCCGCAGCGGTCGCTGGTGACCCGGGCGGTGCAGGGCGCGGACACGCCGCCCGCGATCGGGATGCTGACCGTGGCCGCCGGCGACCGGCTGCTGCTGTGCAGCGACGGCCTGTCCGACTACGTCGAGGACGCCACGATCGCCGCGGCGCTGAGCATGTACGCCGACCGCCAGCAGTGCGGCGAGCAGCTCGTCAAGCTCGCCCACCAGGCCGGCGCGCCGGACAACGTCACCGTCGTGGTCTCCGACGTCACCGCCGTCTGACGCGGCCCGGTTCCCCGTACGCGGGAATCGTGCCGTCCGGGTGGTGTCAGGTGCCGATCGGCGACCCTCGCGGCGAGGCGCGGCCCGGCCGTTCCCCAGATTACGGTTGCGCCGACCGGGAAGCCGGGATGGGATTGGCGGATGACCATCCGCCAGGTGCACTCCGACGAGCGCCTGACCACCAGCTTCCCGCTCCAGGCGTACGCGTTCGAGACGTCGCCGGCCCGCGCCGGCCGGGCGGAGGAGTACCGCGACTACCTGCCCTACAACGAGGGCAACCGGACGCTGGTCGTGGAGTCCGACGGCACGACGGTGGCCGCCGCCTCGGCGGTGCCCATGCGGCAGAACCTGCGCGGCACGGTGCTGCCGATGGCCGGCGTCGCCGGCGTGGCCACCCACCCGCTGGCCCGCCGGCAGGGACACGTCCGGGCCCTGCTGCACCAGTTGCTCGACGAGATGCGCGACGAGGGGCATGCGCTGACCGCGCTCTGGCCGTTCCGGTCGTCGTTCTACGCCCGGTTCGGCTACGTCGGGCTGCCGAAGGCCCGCACGGCCACCTTCTCGCCGGCCGACCTCGGCGAACTGCTCCGCGCCGACCTGCCCGGCGAGGTGGGCTGGGAGCGGATCGGCGCGGGCTACCCGACCTGGCGCGAGTTCACCGAGCGCTGCCTGCGCGAGCGACACGGCTTCGCGATCTTCCCCGACTACCGGGACGTCGGGCTGCGCGACCGCGACGAGCGGTGGCTGCTCACCGCCCGGGTCGGCGGAACGGTCACGGGCGCGGTGACCTACCGGATCGACGACCACGGCGGCACGCTGGTCGCCGACGACCTGCTCGTCACCGACCCGGTGGCCCGCGCGCTGCTGTTGCGGTTCTTCGCCCAGCACGTCGACCAGGTGGAACGGGTGAGCGTCCAACTCCCCGTCGACGAGGCGCCGGAGCTGTGGCTGACCGACCTGGCCGTGCACGTCGAGGCGCGGGTGGCCCGGCCGGGCTCGTCGGCGCCGATGGCCCGGCTGCTGTCGGTGGACGCGCTGGCCGGGCTGCCCACGGGGCCGGGCCGGGTGCGCGTCGAGCTGACCGGTGACCGCTGGCTGGCCGGGTCGTACCTGCTGGACGGCACGACCGGCGCGCTGGAACTGGTCACCGGCGCCGCCGCCACCGCCGGGGAGCCGCCCAGCGCCACGCTGACCGCCGCCGGGATCTCGGCCCTGGCATACGGGGTGCTCGACCCGGTGGAGGTGGGCCTGCGGGGGCTGGGCGAGGTGCCGGCGGACGCGGCGGCGGAGCTGCGCCGCCTCTTCCCGCGTCACCTGCCATACCTGTTCGCCGACTTCTGACTCCGGTTGGCGGGCGCGCCGACGGGGTACGGTCCCGGGAATGCCGGAGTGGTTGCAGGCGGGTGGGTGGGGGCTGCTGGCCGGGTCCGCCCTGTTGCTCGGGGCGGCCGTGGGCTGGTTCGCCCGGGTGCCGCAGCGGGTCATCGCGTCGGTCATGGCGTTCGGGGCGGGGGTGCTGCTCTCCGCCGTCTCGTTCGAGCTGATCGCGGAGGCGCACGAGAAGGGCGGCCTGCTGCCCACGACGCTCGGCGCGGCCGGCGGCGCGCTCGCCTACACCCTGGCGAACGTGCTGCTCGCCAGGTGGGGCGCGCGGCACCGCAAACGCTCCGGCGACCGGCAGCCCTCCGAGGGCGAGCGGCCCGGCTCGGGTTCCGCGATCGCGGTCGGCGCGCTGCTGGACGGCGTACCCGAATCGGTGGTGATCGGGGCCAGTCTGCTGGCCGGCGGGCCGGTCAGCCTGGTCACCGTGGTCGCGGTCTTCCTCAGCAACGTGCCGGAGGGACTGTCCAGCGCGGCCGGCATGCGCCGGGCCGGCCGCTCCCGGCGGTACGTCTTCGCGCTCTGGTCGGCGATCGCCCTGGTCAGCGGCGTGGCGGCGGTGGCGGGCTTCACACTGCTCGGCGACGCCCCGCCGGCGGCGCTCGCGGCGATCACCGCGCTGGCGGCCGGCGCCATCCTGGCGATGATCACCGACACCATGGTCCCGGAGGCGTTCGAGGACGCCCACCTGCTGGTCGGCCTCGTCACCGTGGCCGGATTCCTGACCGCCTTCGCCCTCTCCCGCCCGTGACCCGCCCCCGGCGGGGCGCCCGCCCCTGATTTCCGGGGCCGGTCGGGGCGACGTGCGTCAGTAGGGGTTGCCGTGGCCGGCGGGGCGGCCCCGCAGCAGGGCGGCGGGGCGGCCCCCTGCGGCGGACATCGCCGGGCTGGCGGTGCGCGCGCCGTCGGCCATCCCGGCGAAGAGTTCCTTCAGCGCGCTGACCGCGTCGTGCCGCGGCTGCCAGCCCAGCTCCGCCTCGGCGCGCTCGCTCGACATCAGCGGCGCGTTCAGGGCCAGCTCCACCCAGCCGGCGTCGATCGGTTGCAGCCGCGCCCGCCAGGTGAGCGCGGCGGCGGCGCGCAGCACCGGGGCGGCCACGGGCACCGTCCAGCCGTGGAAGTGCCGGGCCACCAGCTCCGGGGTCAGCACCGGGTCCGCCGCGACGTTGAACGGGCCGCGCGCGTCGCCCAGGACCGCCCGGGCGTACGCGTCGGCGACGTCGTCGGTGTGCACCGCCTGCATCCGCAGCCGCCGGTGCGTCGGCACCAGCGGGATGCGGCCGAAACGGAGCAGCCGGACCGGCGCGAACGGGCCGAGGAAGTAGCGGGTGATCTCG
The DNA here is from genome assembly GCF_040639595.1 of Micromonospora sp. NPDC023814. Taxonomy (NCBI): domain Bacteria; kingdom Bacillati; phylum Actinomycetota; class Actinomycetes; order Micromonosporales; family Micromonosporaceae; genus Micromonospora; species Micromonospora sp. NPDC023814. The sequence goes on along the minus strand of NZ_JBFAAF010000033.1, from coordinate 12,076 downwards.
GTGGCCGCCGCCCGCTGGAAGTTCAGGCCGGGCCGCATCCGCACCACGCGCAGCCCCGGGTGCTCCCGCTCGGCCCGGTCCAGCAACGCCTCCACCTCGGCCTTGTCCCGGCTGTACGACGAGCCGGGCACCCCGGTCGCCGGCCAGCGCTCGGAGACCGGGTGGTCCTTCGGGCCGGGCGCGTACGCGCCGACCGACGAGGCGACCACCAGGGCCGGCACGTTCGCGCGGACCACGGCGTCGACCACCGCCGCACTGCCGCCGACGTTGGTCCGGCGCAGCACCCGCTGGTCGTGGCTGGGCTGGATCTGCCAGGCCAGGTGCACCACCGCGTCGGCCCCGGCGAGGACCTCCGCGAGCTGGTCGGCCGCGCCCGGCAGCCCGACGTCGCAGGAGTGCCACTCCACCTGGTCGTACGGCTCACCGGCGTCCGGCCCCGGCAGCCGGCGCGCCACCCCGACGAGATCCACTCCGCGTTCCCGGCGCAGCCGGCGCAACAGGGCGGTGCCGGCGTTGCCGGTCGCGCCCACCACCACGATCCGCATACCCGACCCCGTACCCGGTCAGCCGCCCGCCAATCGCCGCGCCCGGCAGCCATCAGGGGCGGCCGGCAGGGGCAGGGCGGCCGTCAGGGGCGGGGCGACCGTCAGGGGCGGGGCGAGTGGCGCACCCAGCTCTTCTTCTCGTCCCGGCGCCGGCCGTCGGAGGCGGCCAGGCAGCGCGGGCAGATCCGGCCGACCGGGTCCGCCTCGGTGAGCACGTCCGTCGACCGGTACTCGAACCGCACGTGGGGGAAGCGGCGCAGCCGGGTCCGGCTGAGCGGGAGCCCGCAGACGGTCTGGTTCTGGCCCGGCAGCCAGGCGTGCACCTCGCCGGCCGGCTCCCGTACGCCGTCGGGGCCGGTCTCCTCGCCGGAGGCCGCGACGGCCGGGGTGCTGCTGATCCTCATGCGGGCACGGTTCCCCGCGCCGGGCCGCCCATGCCTGCCGACCTCCCGGCCTCCTGGCCTCCTGGCCTCCTGGTCTCCCGGCGGTGGCGGTAGTGGGTGACGGGCGGTGCCGGCGTGCCGGGTCGGCGAGCCGCGCCAGGGCCGGCAGGGGCGCTCAGCCGCGCAAGGAGCCGGCGAGGCGGGTCAGCCGCGCCGGGTCAGCAGGGCGCCGATCAGGCAGGCGAACGCGGCCACCGAGGAGAGCGTGCGGACCAGGTTCCAGCGCACCCAGGCCACCTCGAACCAGGCCCGCACCTCGGCCAGGTCGCCGATCCGGTCCACCGGGCCGGCGGCCTCCAGCCGGTCGTTCAGCGGCACGTTGAGGCGTACGGTGACGACGAAGGTGACCAGGTAGCAGGCCAGCGCGGCGACGGTCCAGAGCAGGGCCGGGCCGCCCCGGGTCAGGTGCAGGGCGGCGGCCAGGGCGAGCAGCAGCAGCGCGCCGAGGAACGCGCCCAGGAACCAGCCGTTGAGGATCTTCCGGTTGATCGACTGCATGGTGCCGATCAGCGTCCGGTCGTCGGTCGCGCCAAGACCCGGCATGACCGCGCAGGTGAACGCGAAGAACAGCCCCGCCACCAGCCCGGTGGTCAGGGTCGCCCCGGCCAGGGCGGCCGTGCGGATCGTCTCGGACATAGGTGTTCCTCCCCCGTCGTCGTCCCCGCCAGTCAACCGGGGCGTGATCCTCCCGGCCATGGCCGGACCGCTCGACCCGATAAGCGAGCGTCCACCGCACGACGAGGGGACCGCCCGGGCCGGCCCACGGGAAGACCGGCCCGGGCGGGATCAGGGGGCGTCCTGCCCGCGCGGGCGAGCCCAGCCGGTGAAGCGCTCGGCCAGGTCGGTGCACGGCCGCTCGCCGTCCAGCTCCGCGAGCTGCCCGGCCGCCTCGGCCTGAAGGGTGCCGAGACAGACCAGCAGCGCGGTCCGGTCGGTGCGGTACTCGCCGAGCAGCCGCAGCTTCGCCGCCGAGCAGGGCCAGGCGATCCCGCAGGCCGCGCAGCGCCAGGTGGGCCGGGACGGCAGGTGGTCGCGGCGGCGGGTCACCGCGCCGGCACCGTGACGACGGTCGCCCGGTCCACCCGGACGAAGGCGTACCGCTCGCGTCGCCGGAGCGTGCCGTCCAGGGCCAGCTCCCGGCCGCGCAGCTCGACCCACTCCGCGCCCTCGAACGGCCCCCGGCTGAGGATCTCGGTGACGTACAGCGTGAGAATCCCGGTGCCGAACCGGTAGGAGTCCTCCGGCACGCGGATGACCTCGCCCGTCACGATCGCGCCCTCCCGGCGCGGCCCGTCGCCCGTCACGCCTGCCTCCCGTCCGTCGCCCTGTCTGTTTGCCTGTCCGGTGCTCGGATGGGGGCCGCCGACGGATGCTCGCCCGGGGGCGGCCCCCGCGAGGACCGCCCCCGGCCAGTGCTCCACGAGCGGCCCTCGCTGGTGACACTCTGCTGTGTAGGCGACTACGCTCGGAAGGCTCTGCGGGCGTCCGGGTGGGGCTGGCCGAACCCGCGCCCGGCGGGTGGCGCCGTGGGTAGTCGATCTTCAAACTGGGAGGCTCTGAATGGCCGACGTGCCGAGCCCGCTCGCCGCCTTCGTCGTGGCCGAGATCCGCCGCGCCCGAGGTGGTGCCGGCATGACGCAGGAGACGTTCGGCCGGGGTGCCGGGTTCAGCGCGTCGCACGTCAGCGCCGTCGAGGGCGGCACCCGCGCCCTGACGATGGACTTCATCAAGGGCGCCGACCGGGCGCTCAAGACCGGCGGGCTCTTCGAACGGCTCGTCGCCAGCGTCGGCGCGCCCTCCTGGTTCCTCCCCTGGCTCGACGCCGAACGCGCAGCGCGGCAACTCCGGCTGTTCGAGCCACTGCTGGTCCCCGGCCTGCTGCAGACCGAGAACTACGCCCGCGTCGTCATGCGCCTCAACGACCTGATGTCGGCGACGGAGGTCGACCAGCAGGTGAGCACCCGCATGGACCGGCAGAAGATTCTGACCGGCGAGAACCCACCGCAACTGGTCGCGGTCCTGGACGAATCCGCACTGCGCAGGACGGGCGACGGATTCAGCGGCATCATGGCCGAGCAGATCGCGCACCTCGTCGCGATGGCGGAACTGCCCCACGTTCACGTGCACGTGATCCCGGCAGCGACCGGGCTGCACATCGGCCTGTCCGGTCCCTTCGCGCTGGCTCGGTCGGCCGACGGCGGGTGGGTCGGGCATCTGGAAAACCAACTGGGCGGCGTGGTGGCCGACAGCAAGGATGATGTCGCTAGTCTTTTGGCGAAGTGGGAGGGCGTGCGAAACGAAGCGCTCCCGCGTCGGCAGTCCATCGACCTCATGAAGGAAGTGGAGAGCCATCATGGACCTCAGTGGCGCCCGGTGGCGCAAGTCCAGCCGTAGCGGTTCGAGCGGCGGGAACTGCGTCGAGGTGGCCGACAACCTGCCCGGCGTGGTCGCCGTCCGCGACTCGAAGGACCCGACCGGCCCGGCCCTGACCTTCGCCCCCACGGCCTGGCGCGCCTTCGTCGCCCGGACCGCCGGACGGGCCTGACCGCCCATCCCGTACGCCCGGAAGCGCCCGTCCCCGACCGGGGCGGGTGCCTCCGTGGCCGCACCTCGGCGCACCCTCGGCGAGCTGCGCGTATCAACTGTGCCGCGCACAGGGGCAGACCTGCGCAGAAAACAGCGCCGCATCCATGCGGATGCGGCGCTGTCTTCTTGCGATCGGCTAGCTGATCTTCTTGCGGTAGATCGCTGTCGCGGCGGCGTAGGCGGCCACGAGCAGGCCGGCGCACCAGGCGAGGGCGATCCAGATGTCGTTGCCGACGGGTTGCTGCGCGAACAGCGTGCGGAGAGTGTTCACGATGGACGTCACCGGCTGGTTCTCGGCGAACCACGCGACCGGGCCAGGCATCGAGTCGGTGGGGACGAACGCCGAGCTGATGAAGGGCAGGAAGATCAGCGGGTAGCTGAAGGCGCTCGCGCCGTCGACGGTCTTGGCGGAGAGGCCCGCTATCACGGCGATCCAGGTGAGGGCGAGGGTGAACAGGATCAGGATGCCGGCGACGGCGAGCCAGTCGGCTACGGATGCGCCGGTGCGGAACCCCATGATCAGCGCGACACCTGTGACGATCACGAGCGAGGCCAGGTTGGCGACGAGTGAGGTCAGAACATGCGCCCAGAGCACGGAGGGCCGTGGGATCGGCATCGACTGGAAGCGCTCGAAGATGCCGCCCTGCATGTCGAGGAACAGGCGGTACGCCGTGTAGGCGATGCCGGAGGCGATGGTGATGAGCAGGATGCCCGGGAGCATGTAGTTGATGTACGACTCGGCGGATCCGGTGTTGATGGCTCCGCCTAGCACGTACACGAAAAGCAGCATCAGCGCGACGGGGGTGACCGCTGTGGTGATGATGGTGTCCGGGCTGCGGAGGATGTGACGCAGGGAGCGGCCGGTGAGGGTTCCGGTGTCGCTGAGGACGTGGGCGGTCATCGGGATTCCTCTCCTGCGGACATGGCTGCCTTGTCGGCGGTGTCACTGGTGTCGCCAACGAGGGCGAGGAAGACGTCCTCGAGGGTCGGCTGCTTCTCGACGTACTCGACCTTGGCGGACGGGAGGAGCTGCTTCAGCTCGGCGAGAGTGCCGTTCTGGATGATCGTGCCCTTGTGCAGGATCGCGATCCGGTCGGCGAGTTGCTCGGCCTCGTCGAGGTACTGGGTGGTCAGCAGGATGGTCGTGCCATCCTTGGCGAGCTGCTTCACCGTCTGCCAGACCTCGATGCGGGCCTGCGGGTCGAGGCCGGTGGTCGGCTCGTCGAGGAATACGACCGGCGGGTTGCCGACAAGGCTCATCGCGATGTCCAGCCGCCGGCGCATGCCGCCCGAGTACGTCGCCGCCCGACGGTTCCCGGCATCAGTGAGCGAGAAGCGGGCGAGCATGTCGTCGGCGATCGCACCCGGGTTCTTCAGGTGGCGGAGCTTCGCGACCAGGACCAGATTCTCCCGGCCGGTGAGCACTTCGTCGACTGCGGCGAACTGGCCGGTCAGGCTGATCGACTTGCGTACGTCGCCCGGGGCCGAGGAGACGTCGAAGCCGTGGACGGTCGCGGTGCCGGTGTTCGCCTTCAGCAACGTCGACAGGATCCGCACCAGCGTGGTCTTTCCGGCGCCGTTCGAGCCGAGCAGAGCGAAGATGCTACCGGCTGCCACGTCGAAGTCGACGCCCCGCAGCACGTGCAGGTCCTTGTAGGACTTCGTGATGGCCTTCACCCTGATCGCGGGTTCGCGCGTCTCGGTGGTCATGCGCTCTTCTCCTCGCCGTCGTCGCCGGCGGCGGTGTCGATCGCCTTCCGGAGGCGCTCGCGTTCCTTGTCTATCCACTGCTTGCCTGAGTACGCCCGCAGGAACGTCTCGGCGAACTCGACTGGGTCGTCGCCAACGATCGCGCGGACCGGCGTTCCGTCGGCGACCGCACGCTCCCAGAGGTCGACGAAGTCGCCGAGCATCGTGATGAGCGTGTCGCCGTCGAGGATCCCTCCGTGGTACATGAGGTACCGCTGAAGAGCCTTGGCCGCGCTGCGATAGGGCTCCGGCAGGGCCTCGATCCGGGCCATGTGGTGCTTGTACTGCTTCTTCTGCTCAAACGACCCGACGAGCGTCTCGATCCACTTCGCGGCCACCCTCATGCTCCTTCGTCATCTTGGTTGTCGTTGTGGTGGAGTTGCTCGATGCGTTCCGCGAGGACGCTCCACGTCCTCCAGAACTCGGCGAGTTGGTCCCGCCCCTTCGCGTTGAGCGAATACACCTTCCGCGGGGGCCCTTTTTCGGAGGGAACCTTCTCCACGTCCACGAATCCGCGCTGCTCGACGCGGACGAGCAGCGCGTAGATCGTGCCTTCCGCGATGTCCGAGAATCCGCGGTCGCGCAGCCACGCGGTGATCTCGTAGCCGTATGCGGATCTGCGGGCCAGGATCGCCAGGACGATGCCTTCGAGAGTGCCCTTCAGCATCTCTGTCATCTGGTTGCCCATGCCACCATCCCCTCACTACCAAGCGACGCTAGCTACCGGTAGACAGTATCGCTAGGTACCGGTAGATAGCAACGCTGAATACCGAGGGATTTCGGAACGGGCCACTCGGCGTCGGAGTCCACATCATGCTGATCCGGTTGCGCTACGACGGCTGGGTGGACGAGGTGATCAACAGCGCCGGAACGATCGCGGACGGTCCGGGCACATGAACCCTCATCGTCACGAGCTGTTCCTCGAAATCGGCCCAAGCCGCCACGACTCTGGGCTTCTCGCGTGATCGTCGGCTACGCCTCGGCGGAGACGACGTTGCGATCAGGCTGAACTGCCTGGTAGGAGCCCAAAACGCTCGACCAAGCTGGCGACCACACCGCCGCTTCGATCCCTTGACCCGCACTTCTGCCGCGGAAGAGGCTCGGTGCCGGCTCAGTCAAGTGCCAGCTGCTTACCGACGAGCCGCCCGCCGGCGTCAGTGCACCCGAGCAGTAGCCGATCCGCCCGATCAACGTGCCCTCGAACCGCCCGCCGTCACCACACGACCCACGACAGCTCCACCGGGACACGTTTACCCAGGTCGCAGCGCGCCTCGCCAAGGCGGTTCGCGTACCGCCCATCCGGTTTTACGCTTTCCCAGGTCATGCGCTATAGGTGGGCCGCCTGGGACTCGAACCCAGAACCTAAGGATTAAAAGTCCTCAGCTCTGCCATTGAGCTAACGGCCCGCAGGCCCACAGGTTACCCGAAGCGTGTGGGCCTGGCGTGGGCGCTCGCTCGTGTATCTGGATCTTCGCGGGCACGCCGTGGCCGGGGTCAGGTGTCCTGATCGTGGTGGTGGCCCTGGGCGGCGCAGTCGCGCCAGATGCGGGTCAGGTGGTGGGTCATGCGGGCGGTAGCGGGATGGCCGGGGTGGTGGCGGCGGTGGGTGGTGATGGTGTCGGCGAGCAGGGCTCGGGCGGCGTGGCAGTGGCCGAGATCGTGCAGGACGAGGGCGGTGTTGGCGAGGGTGGCGAGGGTGCGGTGGGCATGCGGGCCTTCGGTGGCGGCGAGGTGCTCGGCGAGTTGCCGGTAGAGGTGGTGGGCGCGTTGGGGGTGTCCGGCCCGCCGGTGGGCGAGGGCGAGGAGGTGAAGGGCATCCAGGACGCGCGGCTGGCTTGGCCTGTGGAGGTGGCACATGCTGTGGTGGGCGTAGGTGGCCCAGCCGACGGCGTCGGTGGGCTGGTCGAGGCGCAGAAGTAGTTCGGCCAGGAGGGTTGCGGCCTCGGCGTGTAGCGGGTGAGGGGGTGCGGTGGCGGGGTCGACGCCTGCGAGCGTGTCGCGCAGGAGCCGCCGGGCGCGTAGGGGGTCGGTGGCGGCGAGCATGCGGGCGGCGGCGAGTCGCCGTCCGCGTTCGGCATCGTGCTGGTCGACTGCGCGCAGTGGTTCGGACCGCCAGGTGAGGGTGAGGTCCCAGGCGGTGGCGCCGGCGGTGATGCGGGCGAGGACCCGTTCGGCGTGGATGGCGAGCAGGTGTGGAGGCGTCGGTACACCGGTCCGGGGTGTGAGACGTGGTGCGTGGTGCAGGATCGCCCGACCGACGGTGTCGGCGAGGGTGACAGCGGCGAGGGGTCGGGGTCGGCAGCCGGCCGGGCACTGGTAGCCGGGCGCGGGGTCCGGCGGCTCGGCCGGGTTCATGTCCTGGTGGCAGAACCGGCAGTGCAGCAGCCCCGCCGGCAGGTACACCTCCCACGGGTCACCGGCCTCGGCGGGTGTGGCGGCGGGTGGTGTGGTGGCTTTGGTGACCCACTTCTGCACGAGGCGGGGGTCGAGGTTCATTTGCCGGGCGACGGTGGTGATGGCGCCGTAGGCGCGGATGGCGCGGGCGTCGGCGACGCGCTGGACGACGGTGTCGATGAGGTCTGGCGGGTATCTGCGGGGGAAGGCCATGGGGTGATGTCGTGTCCGTGGGATGGCTGTGGTCGGTCCGTCCCGGGGTTTCGGCCGGGTCCGGCCGGCGGTTAGGCGTGGAGGTCGTGCCAGTGGGCGTCGGGGCGGGTGGCGTTGATGGGCATCGCGGGGTTGTCGCGGTGGGTGTTGCGGCGCATCGGGTGCAGGGTCGGGCCGTCGGGCAGGGTGACGGCGGGTCGGAGTGCGTAGCCGTAGCGTGCGAGCAGACGGTCGCCGCCGGTGAGGATGGTGGTGCAGGACGGCAGGTCGACGCGGTTGAGGCGGTCACGGTGGTAGCGCAGCATCGCCCTGGCCAACCCGGCGTGGCGGGCGTCGGGGTGCACGGCGAGCATCGCCAGGTGGTAGTGCGGCTCGGTGGGCTGCCTGTCGGCAACGAGCGTGTCCAGCAACTCGAACCGGTCGGCGTGCGCCGCGGCGGCCTCGCGGAGTCGGGTGTGGTAGTTGGCCGGTGGTGGGATGGGCCGGTAGCGGTGGAAGCCGACGGTGGTGGCGGTGAGGTCGTCGGTGAGGTGGATGTCGCCGAAGAACATCGCGTGCTCCACCCAGATCACGGCGACGGCGGCCAGGGCCTGGCGCCGTCGTGCCGGGTCGGGTACCAGCCAGGCGGCGAGCGGGGTGGGGTTCAGGGCGTCGGCGATCAGCCCGGCGACGGCCTCTCGGTCCGACCAGCGGGCAGCACGAACACGACTGCGCGAGGACATGGTTGTGCTCCGATGGGTTAGCGGTAGGTGGCGGTGGCGAGGTCACCGACCGCGGCGTCGACGGTGGCGGTGATGTCGCGGACCGGGCGGTGGTGCTGGCCGGCGATGGTCTTCAGGTGCGCGGTCAGCGTGGTGGTGTCGTCGTCGAGGTAGAGGTGGGCGGCCAGGCCGAGGACGGCGACGAGGCCGGCGAGGGCGGCGGTGTGGTTGTCGGGTTGTTCCCGGCCGGCGGCGAGGTAGCGCAGGCGGGCGCGGGCGACGACCGCCCACTTGTTATCGGTCGCGAGGTAGGTGTCGGTGCGGACGATGCCGCCGAAGCGACGCCGGGCGGTGTGCCGCAGGACGCCTGCGGCGACCAGGCCGGCGCGGGTGCGCTCGTACAGGTCGTCGGCGAAACCGCGTAGCCACACCTTCACCCGTGGGGCGGTGCGGGCGTAGCGGATGGAGGTCAGCGCGGCGTCGGCGATGAGGTCACCGACCGGTCGGTCGAGGTGCATACGCAGCCACCGGTCCGCGGCGGGGCGGTCGTCGTTCGGGCCGAGGACGATCCGTCCGGCCAGGAACAGGTCGATAAGTACCGCGCCGGCGAGACCGAGGGCGAGGGCTTGGCGGTGGATGTGCGGCTGGCCGGTGTCGTCGTTGTGGCCGAGCAGGAACAGCTCGTCGCGCAGCGGCAGTCGAGGCATGCTCATCTGCCGTCGCCCCTACCGCAGCCCGCCGCGGACTGGCGCAGCCGGGCGTGCACCCCGTCATAGGCGGCGGCAGGAGCCGGGAGCAGCGCCTTGTCGACTGCGGCGAGGATCGTGTAGTTCGGGTCGCACACGTTGCCGATCGGCGCCCTGCCCGCCTGTGACACCAGCTGGTAGGCGTCGAGGGTGCCCAGGCCGGTCAGCGTGCTGACCCAGCCGACCAAGTCGTGGTGGGCGATGCGGTAGGCGTCCTCCAGCGGCCGGGCACACCCGATCGACATGATCGACGTATTGGTCTCCAGGCGCGGCCAGACCATCGGCGCACCCTTGATGACCTCGATGATCAGGGTTGTGGTGGTGGCGATCTCCACCCCGACGCCGCAGGCCTCGCCCTCGCCCTGGCAGGCGTGGCCGTCGCCGAGGGCGAGCATCGCCCCGTGCACATTCACCCCGAGATACAGGGTGCTCCCGGCTCTCAGATGGGGCGTGTCGAGGTTCCCGCCGTGGATGTCCGGAACGACGGTGGACCGGGCCTCCATGCCGCCGGGCGCGACACCAATCGTGCCGATCATCGGGTCCAGGGGCAGGTCGACGGTGTGGTCGGTGTCGGTGGCCTGGAACCGCACCGTCCCGGCCTGACGGTCGATGCCATACATCCACACACGCTCTTGCAGGGGTGGCTGGAGGGTGGCGGTGTGGGAGGTCGAGGTGAGGGCACCGAAGTGCGGGAACGTCGACGACACACCCCAATCCCGGGCCGGCATGATCGAGGCGAGGTGGATGGCGAGGGTGTCGCCGGGCTCGGCATCCTCGACGAAGAACGGCCCCGACACGGGGTTGAGATAGGGCATGCGGCACACCTGCGAGGGCAGGTCCCCCGGCCCCCGCACCAGACCGCCGAAGCAGTCCTCCGTGAACACCTCCAGCACATCACCAGAACGCACATGCGCAACCGGCATCCGACCGCCGAAGGTGTAGGCGAACTCGTCCCGCGCCGGCCGGTAGGTGATCTTCTCCATGCCGGTCACACCCTCTCCACATCACGCAGGTGCTGCGGCGCGGCGGGTGCCAGGCCGGACAGCACCGGCCGGCGCCCCGACAGGTACAGGCCGGCAAGGACGACCACGCCGAGAGCCAGCCAGGCCAGGCCGAGACGCTGGGCGGCGATGTTGGCGTTGACCACCACGTAAGCGAGGATCACGAACCCGATGCCGGGCATCACCAAGTGCGCCCACCAGTTCCCGCTACGCGCTCGGATGAGGTGGTGCACCACCACGGAGACGTGCAGGACGAGGAAGGCGACCATCGCCCCGAAGTTGATCAGTGACGACAGCAGCGTGATCCCGTCCGCCCTGGTTGCCATGTACAGGCCCAGGGCGAGAGACACGACGCCGGTGAGCAGGGTCGCCTTGATCGGCACGTTCCGGCGGATCGACACCTTCGCCAGGAACGCCGGCAGTTGCCGGTCGCGGGCCATCGCATAGAGCAGCCGGGAGGTGGCGACCTGGGCGACCATCGAGTTCGGCAGCCCCCACGCGATCGCCGTCGCCACGGCACACAAGGTCGACAGCCAGCCGCCGCCGGCCACGGCGGCGGCGTCGTAGAAGGCGGTGCCGTTCGGATCGCCTTCCGCCAGGAGGGTGCCGGGGTCGGGGATGAGCATCGCGGCCAGCCACGTCTGCGCGATGAACAGCACGCCGGCCAGCACCAGGACGGCGGCCATAGCGCGGCCGACCTGCCGCGAGCCGCCCTTGGTCTCCTCGGCAAGCATGCTGATGCCGTCGAAGCCGAGGAAGGACAGCACCGCGATCGACACCGCACCCGCGACGAGGGACCAGGTGAACGTGTCGGCGTTGTAGAAGGCGTCCCAGCTGAACCGGCCCTTCCCCGTGGCGAGGGCCCAGCCGGCGACGGCCAGGAAGATCGCCAGGACGATCAGCTCGCCGACCAGCATCACCCGGGTTACGACCGCGGTCATCCGGATCCCGACCGAGTTGACGACCGTGTTGACGGCGACGAAACCGACCAGCCACAACCACATCGGCACCGCCGGCACGGTCGAGTGCATCGCCACCGACGCCACCAGATACAACAGCCCGGGCACGAGGACGTAGTCGAGGAGGATCACCCAGCCGGCCAGAAAGCCGACCGGCGGGCTGATGCCGCGGCCGGCGTAGTTGTAGACGCTGCCCGACATCGGGAACGCCTTCACCATCTGCGCGTACGAGGACGCCGTGAACACCAGCGCCACCACACCGACCGCGTACGCCAGGGCCACCATCCCGCCGGAGCCGACGTACACACTGCCGAAGATCGCCATCGGCGCGATCGGCACCATGTACACCAGCCCGTACGCGATCAGGTCTCGGAACCGCAGCTTCCGGGCTAGTTCTTGGCGGTAGCCGTACCGGGCCAGCTCATCCTGTTCAAACATGCGCGAGCCTTCCTGAAGAGGGATTGGGAAGCGGGCATAGTCGTGGACGAGCCGTAGTGGCGAACCAATCGGCACGTCTCCTTGGGCCGGTCTTCTCGGCTGGGACAAACGACGCGCGCAGCGGCAGCCAGCCGAACCGACGACTGGGTTAGGCAGGGGCCGGATGTGAGCTCGTAGGGTCAGGACAGACATCGGCATCGCCGCCGCCCTGTCTGTCAGGCTGAGAGGAGACAGCCTTCCCGGGCGAGCTAGGCTCGATGGGAGACAGGAAGAGGATCATCGTGACACTACCTAACACGTC